>NYYH01000006.1 GCA_002686705.1 Bacteroidota bacterium | reverse complement strand
GCTCTCCAGGAAAAATAACGGCGGCCAGGCCTCCTGATAGAGATATAGAGCAATTAGAATTTGGCTTCACTTAAAAAATGGGGTAACTTCAAGGATGTGAATAATATCGTTTCCGAGATTAGAAAAATCTATTTCTTTAAAATCGAAGGCGCGAACACGTCTATTATTTTGAGTATGATAATAAAGTATATGATCCTTTAAGTCCCAAGCAGAAGTCCATATTGTTGAACTACGCATACCTTCAAGTTTACTTGGACCATCAGAGCCCTCTGCAGCATGTAGAGGTACATTAAAGTTATCAAGAATTCTGAATACTTCATAAACAGTTTCATAAGCATTTGCGGTAGGTCTTGCTGTTTGAGTCCAGGCAACGGCCCGAACAAAACGAGAAGGTGGTGTAAAATCACCTGGCAATCCAATCATTCCACTACCTCCTCCTAGAGGAGCAAAATCAATATCATCTATTTTTTTATCGGGTAAGGCTACAGCTGACAGGTTTACGTAATTTCGTAGATTAGTCATGTGCCAATCAAAAGTTGGAGCATTTGTTATAATCCCCAACGGATCATCAAAAATCTTCATCTTACCATCAGTGAACTCAATTACAATGGATTCACCTTCAGGACTTGCAATCATCCAATGTGCAGCAACAGGAATTCCTAAAGCTTCTTCTACCACCGGAACAACCATTACCTTGTTCATACCCTTGCGAACTTCCTCAATAGTTGCGTACTGACTAAGAATAAAACTTATAACATTCTTAGCTGATATTGTGATATCAGCTTTACTTGCATTGTATTCAGGGTAACTTGCAAATCCTGGATGATAAAACAAGCCAGCTGCTAAACCTTTTTCGTTGACACCATCTGCGTAAGCATCTTGTGACAGCATATCAATTCCAACAAAGCCATATAATCCCTCCCATTTCATTCCATTCTCACCATCAGGAGTAATACCTGTGAATGAAAACCCTTGTGGGATAACTGCAATTCTTGAATGTAGGTCAAACGCACCCCATTCCATAGTACGACTATAAACAACAGCACCGTCCTTTGCTATTAATCTTATACCTGTACATGCTTGTGTATAATTCACAAATGTTCCAGTTAATAGTATAATTCCTATGAGGATCGAATTAAGTTTCTTATTGTTTGTTTTCATTTTACATCGTTTTAATGTGAGTTGATAATTTTTTGTAAAGGGTCAATTTGCCAATAAAATTACAAAAACCTATAAACTATTCTCTTCTTAATCTATTAATAATAATATCGGCAACCCTAAATGCATTGGCATAGATGGTCCAGGTATAAGTTACACTCCCTCCAGTTGGCATAAAACTGCCATCGGTTACATAAAGGTTATCAACTTCGTGGGCTTTGCAATTCCTGTCGAGAACAGAATTTTTTGGATCATCACCAAAGCGGCAGCCTCCTGCCATTAAATTAGTGGGAGGCGATCCTTTTATCGAAGATCTGATGTTAATAGCTCCCATCTTTTCCATGAGATCTTCAGCTTTTTTTGAAAGATACTTTCCTACTTCCAAATCATGAGGGTGATTACCGATTCTTATTTTTGCCACCGGATCACCCCATTTGTCAACAATATTTTCATCTAAGGTTACATAACAGTTATCCGTTGGCAGCCAATCCGCAAAAACCTCAAAATTTAACTTACGTTGATTTAAAAAATATTTCTTCATTTTTGATTTAAGCACCGAACCATATACCAAGTTTCCGTTTTCATCCCATTTATTCCTAATGGCTTTACTTATACCATTTGCGTGCTCAAACAAAAAATCAACAGTACCTCCTTTTACTTTCTTTGGGAATTCATTTTCCTGTCCGTCCGGCAGGCGAGCATCATCAATTTCATACCAATGTTGAATTGCACGGTTGACAAAAAGTCCTGGTACTTTTAGTTGTTCTGCTTCACTTTTTTTTAGATTATCATAATCGAAAATTCCTGATCCAACACCTCCTGCCGAAAAAAGAAGGTTTTTTCCAACAAGCCCAGAATTGTTAGCCAATCCAACTGGAAAATCTTCATTTTTGCTCATCAATAACAATCTGGAAGTTTCAACTGCCTGGCATGCGACAACAAATAAATCTGCTTCAATACTTTGTTTAGAACCTTCATCATCATAGTGCCATGATCTGATAATTTTACCATTACCATTTGTCTCCAGTTTATAAACCTTTGAATTTGGCAGAATTGTACATTTTCCAGTGATTAGTGCTTTATCAAGCAGCGCTACTCTGGCACTTCCCTTGGCATCTGACGAACAACCATAACTTCCGCAATAATTAGAATAATAACAACTTGAACGATTCTTTTCCGGTAAGGATAATATTGCTCTAGGAATTGGAACAGCATCATAACCGAGTTCATTTGAAGCATTATCAATCCAACTGGAAACAATGTTTTCAACTAGCGGCGGATATGGAAAGTGGTTTTTTGATCTGGGTTCCTGTGTTGAGTGATCAACAACACGACCGCTTATACCAATTTCTTTTTCAACTATATCAAAGTAGGGTTCCATCTCACTATAATCAATTGGCCAGTTAGTAATATTTGCACCTTCAATGGGCCCATATGTTGTAAGGAGTTTAAAATCATTAGGCTTCATACGATGAAAATAGCCACTCATTAAGTTCGTTGAACCTCCTACCATGTTTCCATTCCAGTAGCTTATTCCTGTTGAGTAAGTAGATTTTGATTCCCAATCTCCATCAGAATTTCTGCTTTCTATTACATGTTGCTCATCTTGCAAAAGTGGTGTATAAACATTTCTTCGTGTACTAGTAATTTCATCCTTTGACAGATCCTTAGTTTTAAACCATGGCCCTTTTTCAATAACAATTACATTAAATCCGTTTTTTGAAAGTTCATAAGCTATGGGTGCAGCCCCGGCGCCACTACCTATAATACAAACATCATATTTAATAATTTTCATTATTAATTAGTATTTTTTGAAACCATTGCTAATATCTCAGGATATATTAATGGTTTTGTTGGTCTTGGATATCCGGGATTATGCTTTAGCCAGTCCCACCCAATTGCCTCAGGATTTCCAGCATATTGAGGATCACTAAGTAAAGCTTCAAAAATAAAAGTAAGTATTACACCCAGCCAACTTTTGCCCCAAGGTTCAATTGATATATCTGCAATTAATGTTTCTTTTTCAGATTGTGATAATTTGTTGTAACTTTTCAAAAAGTTCTCTTCAGCAGTTTCATCAACCCAATCGGCTCCGTTAATTATATACTCTATTTCTTCAGGATCCATTCTAACATCAGATATTACCCACAGCAAATACTTGTCGGACATTACATCATAAGCACCAGGACCATTATCATCAGATGGAAAGAGTATTTTTTGTACAGATACTATAATTGAAAGCTGATTTGCAGAAAGTTTTTCTGTTTTATTAATGTTTTTGCCCAATAATGAGATTGAAGGGAAATTAGCAGCTATGCCACCCAGAAGAACACCATTAATAAATTTCTTTCTTGAAAGCTGCCAGGTTTGTGAATCTCTAATAGAATCCGGTATGTGTTTTAACTTATATTTCCGATTTTCTTTGGCCATGCTAGTTAGTCGTTGATTAATCCGGCACCTTACGAAAATATTGTATTTTTGATTACCATGGAAAAACTGATTGTTCTTTTATCATTAATTACATTACTCGTTTCTTGTAAACAAAATAATCCCAAAGTTATTATTGAAACTAACTTAGGAGAAATTACACTTGAACTTTATGAAAAAGAAGCGCCACTAACATCGAAAAACTTTATTAGATATATTGATGAAAAAAGGTATGAAGGGGCAACTTTCTATAGGGTAGTAACTCCTAACAATCAACCCGATAGCAAGATAAGAATTGAGGTGGTTCAAGGCGGGTTATATGAAGATGATCACCCTCAGGCATTACCCCCAATTGCACATGAAAACACAAAACAAACAGGAATTAAGCATCTTGATGGTGTAATATCCATGGCAAGGTACGGACCAGGTACAGCCACATTTGAGTTTTTCATCTGCGTTGGTGATCAGCCATCATTAGATTGTGGTGGCAACAGAAACCCGGATAATTACGGTTTTGCAGCCTTTGGGAAAGTGATCGATGGTATGGATGTAATTCGACAGATTCACCAGCAACCCGAAAAAGATCAATATCTTGAGCCAAGAATCCCTATTAATAATATGCGAATAGTTTATTGAATCAATTAATAGCCTCCTTTTTTGTAACTTCGCCAACTGAAAATAGTTTATAATACATCCTAAATAATTAATTAATAATGCTACGTTCACATACTTGCGGAGAACTTAAAATAGAAGACGTTAATAAAGAAGTAACCCTTGCGGGATGGGTGCAAAAAATTCGCGATAAAGGTGGTTTAATTTGGATTGACTTACGTGATCGTTACGGAATTACTCAATTACTTTTGGAAGAAGGAAGATCTGCTAATATGCTTATTGAAGCTGCGAGAAAGCTTGGTCGTGAATATGTTATACAAGTAACAGGAACTGTAATTGAGCGCGAATCGAAGAATCCAAATATGGTTACTGGTGAAATTGAAATTGACCTAGGTTCACTCAAGCTTCTTAATTCATCCAAAACTCCCCCATTTACTATTGAAGATAATACTGATGGAGGAGAAGAAATTAGGATGAAATACCGTTATCTTGATCTTCGTCGTCAACCGTTAAGAAGAAATCTAGAACTTAGAAATCGGCTTTCCATTGAGACAAGAAAATATCTAGATGGACAGCAATTTTTTGAAATAGAAACCCCGTATTTAATCAAATCAACTCCGGAAGGTGCTCGTGACTTTGTTGTTCCCTCAAGAATGAATGAAGGGCAGTTTTACGCATTACCTCAATCGCCACAGACGTTCAAACAACTATTAATGGTTGCAGGTTACGATCGCTATTACCAGTTGGTTAGATGCTTTCGCGACGAAGATCTTCGTGCTGACCGTCAGCCTGAGTTTACCCAAATAGACTGCGAAATGGCATTTGTTGAACAAAACGATGTGCTTAACACATTTGAAGGATTGATCAAGTATCTTTTCAAAACAATTAAAGGTATTGACATTCCCGAACTTCCACACATTGAATATGCTGATGCTATTAAATATTATGGCAGTGACAAGCCAGATTTGAGGTTTGGGATGAAGTTTATTGAGATAAATGAATTGGCTCAAAAAAAGGGTTTCAATATATTTGATGATTCAGAACTTGTTGTTGGTATAGTGGCTGGTGGATGTGCAAATTACTCACGTAAACAATTAGACAAGCTAACTGATTTTGTAAGAAAACCGCAAATCGGAGCTAAGGGACTCGTTTACGTGAAATACAATGAAGATGGTAGTTTTAAATCATCTGTAGATAAATTCTTCGATCAGGAAGCTTTTAACGTTTGGGCTCAAAAAATGAATGCGAAACCAGGAGACCTTATGCTTGTACTTTCAGGCGAAGAGGATAAAACCAGAAAACAACTTAGTGAATTGCGTCTTGAAATGGGTAACAGGTTAGAACTTCGCAACCCCAATGTCTTTATTCCTCTTTGGGTTGTAGATTTTCCATTACTTGAATGGGACGAAGAATCACGTAGATATCATGCAATGCACCATCCTTTTACCTCCCCAAAAGCTGAAGATTTAGACCTTCTGGACACTAAACCTGGTAAAGTACGTGCTAATGCATACGACTTGGTAATCAATGGAGTTGAAATCGGTGGTGGTTCTATTCGTATACATGATCGCAGCTTGCAGAAACTCATGTTCAAACATCTTGGTTTTACTGACGAAGAAGCACAGGAACAATTTGGTTTTTTGATGAATGCATTTGAATTCGGTGCGCCACCACATGGTGGCATTGCACTTGGATTTGATCGTTTAGTAGCTTTATTTGGAGGTCAGGATTCTATTCGTGATTTTATCGCTTTTCCAAAAAACAACTCTGGTCGTGATATTATGATCGATACACCATCTGTAATTGCTGAAGAGCAATTGGATGAATTAGGATTGAAGGTGGCAAAGTAATTTAAATCTGAAATTCAGGCTTCCAATTATTAAGATTTCGAATGAATCCGGATCTCAAAATATACCTCGCACCCTTTCAAGGAATAACAACCCATCCATACCGTGAGGTTTATACAAAATATTTTGGCGGTGTTGACAAACTGTTTACACCTTTTTTTACAGGAAATCAAAAACCTAATAGTATTGCAAAAAGAGCGTTTGAGTTTAATTATCCATATCAAAACAAGGTTGAGGTTGTTCCTCAAATACTATCAAAAGATGCTGTAGAAATAATACGTTTTACACAATTCTGTAACACCAAAGGATTTAAAGAAATAAACTGGAATCTTGGATGTCCATACTCCAGAGTTGCAAACAAAAAAAGAGGGTCAGGGTTGCTGCCATATCCTGATTTGGTTAATAAGATTCTGGAAAAAGTGATGCCCGAAATTGATATTGATTTTTCAATAAAATGCAGGTTAGGGTATTTTGCAGAGGATGAGATATTAGACTTAATTAAAATTTTCAACTCATTCAATATTTCCGAGCTTACTATTCATGCTAGAATTGGAAAACAACTTTACGCGGGTAATGTACGAATTGAAGCACTTAAAAGAGCCCTTTCAAAAAGCAATATTGATGTAGTTTACAATGGCGATGTATTTTCCGTTTCTGATTTAAAGGGATTTCGAAACAATTTAAGAACAACAAATAGATTTATGATTGGAAGAGGATTGCTAGTAGATCCATTTTTACCAATGAAAATGAAAAACGGAAAAGTTCCTGAGTTGTCTGAGCAAAAAGAAATTGCCTATAAGTTTATTACCGACCTTTATATTGCTTACCGAAAGAAAATGAATGACAGACCACAGGCAACTGGTGTGTTAAAAGAATTATGGGGATTTATGGCTTATTCATTTAACAATCATCAAAAGCTATTTAATAGTATAAAAAAGACCAAATCGTTTGATGAATATGAAGAAGCTGTTGCAAGTGTTTTTCAAGACTTTGATTGGGTTGGATCAGAGGCTGGGCTTTTTAGAAAGCATCTTCAGGAATAAGTTGGGATTCATAAGAATGTTTGAAATCACAACTGCAATATCCTACTTCGTTATTTCGAAAATCGCCAACCACCGATAAAATTCCTCCAATTACCGAATTTTTATTTACATTAGTGCCCAAACATAATAGTTTTGCCTTTTAAATCGTAATATTTACTATCATGGAAAATAAATCAACTGACAGAAAATTAATTATCGCAATAATACTTATTGTAGCAGGAGGATTACTGCTATTGGATACTTTTAACTTAAGTGATCTACCCATTCGATATTACATTTTCTCATGGAAAACATTACTAATTGGAATTGGGGTGGTTCTGCTTGCTACAAGAGATCGATCAATTCCAGGTTATATATTAATAGGCTTTGGGATTATTTTTTGGTTACCAAGCCTTGTTAATTATAGCATTTCCTTATCTCAAGTTTTCTGGCCTGCAATACTAATAGGAATAGGAGTGATTGTATTAACTAAGAGAGGAAGAGGCTGGCCTAAAGATCAAAATAAGGTTGGGCCTGGCAAAGATAAAAGCTCTAATGACTATTTGGAAGATGTGTCAATTTTAGGAGGAGGCTCAAAAATTATCCAATCAAAAGATTTTAAAGGTGGTGATATAACAGCAATTTTTGGTGGTTCCGAGTTTAATTTTAGAGATGCTGAATTGTCTTCAGATGGATGTACTATTGATGTGTTTACTCTGTTTGGAGGATCCAAGCTTATAATTCCGGATAATTGGGTTGTGAAATCAGATATGTTCTCCATTTTCGGTGGATTTAACGATAAAAGAGCAATAAGGCCACAAGAAACTGAGTATGGTAATGTTCTTAATTTAAAAGGTGCCGTTATTTTTGGTGGAATTGAAATAAAAAGCTTCTAATTGGAGTTTATACATAAAGTTGTAGATTTTCTTCACAATAAGAATTAATAAATATTGTTTTTTGAATATCAAATTACCCGAACAAAATAGATCTTTTTGAAAGTCGACAAGATGCTTTGCTGATCTTTATAGGTTTTGAGTAATATAATTGCGTTGTAATTTATGCTGAAGTTTGTTTTTTCATATTTAAACTAACTTTTATTGTAATTAACAATTATGCGAAATCCTATTTCCAAAAATAGAAATTACCTTCTTGCTTACTTTGCAATATGGATTACAATATTTTTGATCCAAACATTTATAATTAACTTCTTCTATGGAGTTGAAAGCATGATAAGTTTGACCGATTCGGCAGTATTTAACATGCTTTTTGCACTTATAGGCCTTAATCTTTGGTACGTAATTAGATTTAATTTAAAGGAAACTCCTAACATATTTGACCTACTATTTAATCACTTAATTATTATAGTACTTACAATTGGCGCATGGATTGCAGTTTCATACTTTATCTTAATAAATATTTTCCCGGAGTCAAATTCTTACCGAGAGTTTTTAAATGACAGTCTTCCTTGGCGTGTAATAACAGGAATCTTTTATTATCTGCTATTTATTATGTTCTACTATGTAATGCTTTTCTATGAAGACCTACAAGAGAAACTAAAAGTAGAAGCCGAATTGCAAACCCTGGTAAATGAGGCAGAACTTTCAGCATTAAAATCGCAAATAAATCCACACTTTCTATTTAACAGCCTTAACTCGATAAGCTCCCTTACAATAACTAATCCTGATAAAGCACAAGAAATGGTTATTAAGTTGTCTGATTTTTTAAGATACACATTAAGCCATGACAAAGAAGAAAAAACTAGCCTCAAAGAAGAATTTAATAATTTGCATCGATATCTTGATATCGAAAAGATAAGGTTCGGACATCGTCTTAATTTTACTACAAACATCCCTGAAGAATGTAAAAAGTTTCTTATTCCTAACATGATACTGCAACCATTATTAGAAAATGCAATAAAACATGGAGTTTATAATAGTACTGAAGAAGTTCTGGTTGAATTAAATTGTAGACATAATAGTGAGAATGTTATTATTGAAATTAGCAATGAATATGACCCTAAATCTGTTAAGAAAAAAGGCGGAGGAATTGGACTGAAAAACATTAGAAAGCGTTTACAAATAATCTATAAACGCCACGACTTATTGGAGATCTCAGCTGAAAAATTAATTTTCAGGGCAACACTAAAATTACCATTAAGTGAATGATTATGAATAAACTACGGACAGTAATTATTGAAGATGAGGCACCGGCCCGTAACCTTGTAAAAGATTATATTAAAACTAATAACAATATTGAGCTCGTAGGCGAATGTCAGAATGGATTTGCTGGAGTGAAAACAATTAACGAAACTAAACCTGATTTGATTTTTCTTGATATTCAAATGCCAAAATTAACTGGTTTTGAAATGATTGAATTATTAGATGACGTTCCGGAGATAATATTTACAACTGCATACGACCAATATGCAATTAAAGCTTTTGAACTTAGTGCCGTTGATTATTTAATGAAACCGTTCTCACGTGAGCGGTTTAATGAAGCCGTAAGCAAGGTTCTGGTTCGATTACAAAACAGGGTAGAAACCGACGAAGAACCTAGGATAAAAAACAAAAATATAGAGACATTCACCAACTTAAAAAAGGATTCTATTGAAGAGGTAGAGAGGTTATTTGTGAAAACCGGCACCAAAATTGACGTTGTGCCAGTAGAGACTATTATAAAGATTGAAGCCCAAGATGATTATGTTGAAATATTTACTCCTGATAAGAAATATTTAAAAAATGACACAATGAATTATCTGGAAAAAGTTCTTCCGCCAAAAACTTTTACCAGAGTTCACCGATCACATATAATCAACCTTAACCATATTGATAAAATTGAAAAATATGGCAAAGAAAGCTACATCGTTAAATTGAAAGATGGTAGCATTGTAAATGTCAGTAAATCGAGGATAAAGGAATTAAAAAACCAATTGGGCATTTAAGGCTTGATTTATTAAATATCATACATCTATAAGCATATAAGTATTTTGAATCTGAAAATACAATCCTTAACTTTATCCACCTTATCCAGAATAATTAAGTGACACAGATGGGCTTTCATGAATAACCTTGAACGAGCGAATAAGTACAGTGATAAATGCAATCGTAAATGTAATAAGTATGCCTGCTACAAAATACCATCCGTTTATAGTTATGTGATATGCAAAAGTATTTAACCAATTATACATTAAAAAATACACTATTACTGATGCTATAAGCCCGGCAAATAGTACTATCCTCAAATAAACCTTAGCCAACATAATTATAATTTGCAATTCCGATCCGCCTAATACTCTTCTAATTCCAATTTCTTTCGTTCGTTGTTGTATGAGAAATGAAGTAAGGCCGTATAAACCAATACTGGAAATAAAAATAACAAAAACAGAAAAATAGATAAATAGTGAAAGCATCTTTCTGTCAATATTATACAAACTTTCAAGCTTTGTTTCCAATAATGTGTAATGTAAGAAACTACCTTCATTAATTTTTTTCCATACTTTTTGTATGTGCATCATTGCCAGGTCTTGTTCATTATCTTTAAATTTAACAAGAATATATCTTACCCTTTCTGGGTCAAGGACGAATACCAGTGGTTCAACGTTTTGCCGTAGAGAGGAGAAATTAAAATTTTTAATTACTCCTATGATTTCTCCACTTCGAATACCTTGTTCATATGATATATGGAGTTTAGTTCCTATTACCGTATCAAGCTTCAAAAAATCGACCGCAGCTTCATTTACAATATAGCTATTAATTGAATCTATATTGTGGGATTTGGAAAAGAGACTGCCTTTCAATAATGAAGCTTTTAATAGTTCAAAATAGTTGTATCCCACACCATAATAATTTAATGTCTGAATATTATGATCAGCTGTGTCGCCAACATAAAAAAGATTTTTGCCTCCTGTATATCCTGGAACATTTATGGCAGATGAAACTTCTAGTATTGAATTATCTTTAGCAAGAGCATCCATGAATTTGACTTTGCGATGCGTGAAAGTGGTGTCGTCAGGTGTATTTATTACTACAATGTTCTCGTCCTCAAAACCAAGATCATGTGACTTTAAGAAATTTATTTGAGAATATATAATAAATGTGGAAATTATCATACCAATTGACACTACGTATTGTACTGTAACTAAAAACCGTCGCATTAATCCAGCCGAAATTTGTTGTTTTCCAAACTTGCCTGACACGAAATTATTACCCTTCAGAACAGTTGCCGGATTAAAAGATGTAAGTATAAAAGCTGGGAAGCTTCCTCCTATAATTGCTAGAGCTAGAATAATAAAAAACAGAATAATTCCAAAAATTATTCCTTCTCCTGAAAATATGCTATCCACAAGTGTAAGATTCTTGCCTACTAGTAAATTAAATTGAGGCATAAAAGATTCAACCAGTGTCATTGCCAAAATGAATGAAATAAAAGTTAGAATAACTGATTCGCTTATGTATTGAAATACCAGTTGCCGTTTAACAGCTCCAATTACCTTACGTATACCAATTTCTTTAGCTCTTTTAAGTGAACGTGCTGTTGCAAGATTTATATAATTTATTGAGGCAGTTAACAGAATAAACGCAGCAATTATTCCGAAAATATACAGAAATGATGCATCAATATTTGATGGTGAATCGTACTGTAGATCAGTATTGAAATGAACACTTGAGACAGGCTCAAACCTATTTGTAAAATATGGATCAATTTCTAGATTCTCTTCTTCAAGTACTTTTTTTCTTTCCGCATCTGCATATTCGTTAAATGAGAAAGCCAAATCCTCAATATTTGCTGTATCGCTCAGTTTTACATATGTGTAACATGTAAGCCAGTACCAATCTTGCTTTAATCGATTAAGTCCTGCCGTATCCAGTGAAGATACTGATACGATAGCATCAAAATTATGATGTGTCAATCTTCCTTTTTTCTCAAATACTCCAACAACTGTATATTCACGAATTACTGTTTTAAGTTTTTTTCCAATAGCCGATTTAGCTCCAAAAATTTTCCTGGCAATTCTTGAAGAAATTACCATTGAGTTCGGTTTACTCAAAGCTAAATCGGGATTTCCTTCTAAAAAGGGGTAATCAAATAGCTTAAAAAAATTAGGTCCACTTAATGTAATGTCGGGTATCTCATACACTTCTCCTTCATATTTCACAGATGAAACATCATTAATATCTGCGGGATCTGTAAAAAACATATTTGTTGAAAGAACTACTTCAGAAAACTTACCGCCTAGATCTTCAGCCTGTCTGAACGGCGTTAATGCCAATTTTTCAACTTTTCCGTCAACATTAAATTCGCTTGTAACGCGATAAATATTTTCATAATTAGACCATTGCCTGTCGTAACGGATTTCGTTTTGGATGTACAGAAAGATATATGTAAAAACGGCAATACCAACAGCTAAACCAAGTATGTTTAAAAGAGTGTACCCTTTCTGGCGTAAAAGAACTCTGTATCCTATTTTAAAATAATTGCCTAACATCGTCTTGTTCTTGGGTTTTGATAAATGAGTTAATTGAAACTCATAATTTTTTTATTAGTAACTCAGCATTTACAACTTATCACTAGTTATTTGCTGAATTAAATCATCTTATTTAAATTCTCATTAATTATTTGACCGTCAAATAAGTGTACTACACGTCTGCTATAAGAAGCATCACGCTGTGAGTGCGTTACCATTACTATAGTTGTTCCGGTTTTATTTAGTTCATTTAACATTGTCATTACTTCTTCTCCATGCATTGAATCAAGATTTCCGGTTGGTTCATCAGCCAACAACAATGATGGATTTGATATTATGGCTCTTGCAACTGCCACACGTTGCTGCTGTCCACCAGAAAGCTGAATCGGGAATAAGTTCTTCCTATGACTAATTTTCATACGACTCATAATATCTTCAACGCGCTTTTTCCTTTCTTTTCGCTTCCATCCAAGATAAAAAAGTGGGAGCTCTATATTTTCGTAAACAGTGAGTTCTTCAATAAGGTTAAAATTTTGAAATACAAATCCTATGTTTTTTTTCTAATCTCAGTTTTTTGTTTTTCAGATATCCGTGTTACATCCTGTCCAAACAATAAATACCTACCGTTAGTAATGCTGTCAATCATCCCTAATATATTAAGGAAGGTTGTTTTACCACAACCCGAAGGTCCCATAATAGCTATAAAATCACCCTTTTCTACTTTCAGGCTGACATTATGTAAAGCAATTGTTTCAATATCCTCAGCCTTAAAGGTTTTGGTGAGGTCAAAAGTTTCTATCATCATGATGTTTGCATTTTTGATCCTATTCCTTGTGGTTCCTTTTGATTAATACGTATCCTATACCAACACCAAGGGGTAGTCCTATAACAATTCCTAATCCAATTTTACCGATTACAATACCGAAAAGCAATCCCATCATAATCCCGATAAATATGCCGACAGTATATCGTGTTAAGTTTTTATTTTTTAGTTCCATTCACTAAATCCTTGTATTAACAATTGTTAACAAACTTTAACTAATTCTGTGCCAACGCCTATATAGCATTGATAATATTAGCATTATAAAAAAAATAGTTAAAGTGTAACATATTCTGTTCGAAATCGTCCATATATTTGTACAAAGGTGAACATTTAATTGTAATTTTAACCAAACTAATCAGTAGCACAAAAAAACACATTTATAATGAGTAAAATAAATGCCAGATTATTAATTGTTGATGATGACACTGATATATTGTTAGCAGCTAAAATGTTTCTCAGGCAACACATCAGTATTATTCATACCGAAAAAAACCCACAAAACATTCCTGATATCATAAAAAATGATAATTATGATGTGATTCTGCTTGATATGAATTTCTCGCGCGATGCAACAAGTGGTCAGGAAGGATTTCATTGGCTGAATGTTATATTAGAATACGACCCAGCAGCCACTGTAATTTTTATAACAGGTTATGGTGACATTGAGCTAGCGGTTCAAGGCATTAAAGAAGGAGCTACAAACTTTGTACTAAAGCCGTGGGAAAATAAAAAACTTCTTGCTACAATTCAAGCGTCCCTGCAAATCCGTGAATCAAAAGTTGAACTTGAGACCTTAAGGTCGAAACAAAAAGTTTTTATAGCTGACCAAAACCAAAATCATAGTAATCTTATTGGTTCATCATCGGCAATGCAGAAAATAATGAAAATAGCATATAAAGTTGCAGCAACGGATGCTAACGTACTGATATTGGGCGAGAATGGTACCGGTAAAGAAGTTGTTGCAAGGGCGATACACAGAGCATCAAACAGACATGATAATGTTTTTATAAGCGTTGACTTAGGTGCAATTACCGAAACTCTATTCGAGAGTGAACTTTTCGGTTATAAAAAAGGAGCTTTCACAGATGCCAAAGAAGATAGGGCAGGAAGGTTTGAAGTAGCCAGTGGCGGAACTATCTTTTTAGATGAAATTGGGAACCTAAGTCACGGATTGCAATCAAAACTACTGGGTGTTCTCCAAAGCAGAAAAGTTATTAGACTTGGCTCTTCAAAAGAGATTCCTATAAATGTAAGATTGATTTGTGCTACAAATATGCCACTTTACCAGATGGTTAATGAACACAAATTCCGTCAGGATTTGCTTTACCGAATAAATACTGTTGAGATTAAACTTCCTTTACTTAAAGACAGAATGGAAGATTTCGAACCTCTTATTGAACATTTTATCGACAACTATTGTAAAAAATACAAGGTTCCTAAAAAGAGAATAAGTGTTGGTACAATGAAACGTTTGCAAAAGCATGATTGGCCGGGAAATATACGCGAGCTTCAGCATTCTGTTGAAAGGGCAGTTATACTCAGCGAATCAAATATTCTTGAACCTCATGATTTCTTTATCTCAGAAAAAGAAGATAAAAACAATGAAAGTTTTACACCAGACAATCTTAACTTAGAAGAAGTTGAGAAAGTACTGGTGAGAAAAGTGATCGATAAGCATGGAGGTAATATCAGCAGGGCTGCTAAAGAACTTGGTCTAACACGCGCCTCGCTTTATCGAAGAATTGAGAAATATGGTTTATAAGAAATTCAGAATACAAATAATTATCAGGATAACACTGATAATGATAACATTTGCTCTGGTATTCATTATTCATGAACAAACAGCATATGCCATAAGTTCAATTATTCTGGCGGTTGTTTTCTTAGTACAAATAATTGCATTAATTAGATTCACCGAACAAACAAATATTAAATTAACCCACTTTTTTGAATCGATACGCCATGCAGATTTTACAAGTTCATTTACTGATAATGAATTGGGTAAAAGTTTTGAAGGCCTGAACAAAGAATTTAATGAAGTAATAGAAGCTTTCAAAAAGAATAAAACAGAAAAAGAGGAACATTTTAATTATCTGCTTACTGTTATACAACATGTTAGTGTTGGCATTATTGTTTTTAAGAGAGATGGTACTGTGGATGTATTTAATAATGCCGTTAAACGATTGTTGCAATTGCCGAGATTAAGGAATATCAAAGATTTATCTGTGATTGAAGATCAGTTACCTAACAAATTGCAGAGTATGAAAGCAGGCAATAAGGCGCTTATTAAGGTATTTATCGCTGATGAACTTCTACAATTATCTATTTATGCTACTCAATTCAGGATGCGGGGAGAAGAATATATTCTTGTTTCTTTTCAGGACATTGCTCCTGAACTTGAACAAAAGGAAATTGAGTCGTGGCAAAAGCTTATTCGGGTACTTACACATGAAATAATGAACTCAATTACACCAATATCATCACTTTCTGAAACAATCGACGAAATAGTAAAGAATCATAAAAATGAACTTCCGTCTCCAGAAATTTACAAAGAAGATATGGAGAACGTGGGGCAGGCCATTGCAACAATTGGGAACCGTAGTAAAGGGCTTCTTAATTTTGTTGAACTTTACCGCAACTTAACAAGAATACCGAAACCAAACTTCAGACATTTTTATGTACAGGACTTATTTGATAGAGTTATAGAATTGTTAGGTCCAAAATTTGAAAAAAACAATATTGAAACAACAATAAAAATATTTCCTAAAGATTTAAAAATCTTAGCCGATCCCGATTTAATTGACTAGGTTCTTATTAACTTATTGCTTAATGCGATTGATGCAGTTTTGGAAATAAATACTGATGATCACAAACCAAAAATTACAATTGTGGCGTCTGTTAATTTAAACAATCGCACAACAATAGAAATTGCCGATAATGGAAAAGGAATTAAGCAGGATTTACTGGATAAAATTTTCATGCCTTTCTTTACATCAAAGAAAAAAGGCTCTGGTATTGGACTTAGTCTTTCAAGGCAAATAATGCAGATGCACAAAGGAAGTATTACAGTTCGGTCAAAGCAGGATGAAGGAGCTGTTTTTACAATGATATTCTAGAACTAAGAGTGATGTATTCTTAGTTTGAGTTTTGACAAAACCGATCTATTAATTTTTTTTCTTACTTATCCAAGCAGGTAACTTAATCCCATTCTTAATCCCTTTCGGAACATTTGTAATACTATCGTTATTAAATACTCCCATTTTTTTCTGACCCGGTGGTTTTGCCGGATGGTCGAAAGCCATAAAAACAAATAATGGAACAGTCAACTTGTTCTTTTTATACTGACTGTCCAGCCAAGTAAAAACCTGGTTGATTACTTTTGCTTCATTTCCCTCGCCATACTCCGCAGAATAACCTGTTTCACCAACATATACATTTGGTGACCCGCCGAGTTCACTTTCAACACCCTCAAAATAGGTAATTACAGGTCCAAAATCAGTTGATTTTCCCCAATCAGGAGTGTATTGATTAAACAGAACGAGCGGTTCCCCTGAATTCCAATCAGGGCTCCAATTATCTTTAATATACTTTACACTTGTATATTGAACTTTTTTGGAAGTTGGATCCGATAATGGATAATTTGCAATAATTGTTGATACAGGAATATCTTTTAATCCTGCATCATGCAATGACGCTTTTAAACTGTCAAATGCCTGAGGAATCCATTTGGTATAATAATCTGTAAACTTGCTATCTGAGGTGAGAGGTCCGTTTGCATCAATTTCGTTTCCAAGCATAATTAACTTTACATATTTTTCTACGTTTGCTTTAGACGTGAAAGAATTTATTAGCATCTGAACCCATTCGTCAGTATAGGATTTCGAAGTCATTAATCCTGGTGTCCAAGGTGAACCATAGCCACCATTCGCTAATACATTATTATTTGTACCAAGAGCTAATTCCAGTTTGGCTTCTTCATGTGCCAACATATAATTAATTACTTCTAACATTGTTGGATCAATTATTACTTGAGATGTGCCGACCGCAGCAGTATGATAAGTTTTTATGAGTTTGAAATATTTTGTAACTGTATCAAGATCCTTTCCAATATCTCTATTATTTCTTCCTGCAGTCCATGTTTCATAATTAATACCAACATTGTAGCTAAAAGGGCTATTGGCAGGAACCAGGTGATTACTATTTGTAATTTTCAGTGATTCAGATGTGGGAGTTACATTACCATCAGTATCTTTTATCTCAACCTGAATGTTGTGATCCCCTTCTGTGCCATATATTTGTGAATGGATTTTTTCAGTTGTCCAATCTAAGTCCCATACTCCGTCACTCTCCCAATCCACACGTATAGAGAGCTTAGAAACATGATCTTCTAGGTCATTGCTTTCTGACATGTCGATGTTAAACTCAGTCATCGTGCTCCCGACAGTGGGGAATACTTTTAATATTACCTCAGGAGAATTGTTATTCTTACTACATGAAACTATTACTATAACCATAGTGAAAAATGCAACTAATATGCTAAAAAATACTTTCAGATTTTTCATAAAAGATAACTTTAAGATTATATTATTTAGATCAAATATAAATAAGATTTAGAATTTCACAACTTCTTTTACAATTTTTTAACTTTTGAAACATAATTATTTACAATATGATATTACTCAAAGAGTTTTAAGCATTAAATATATACTGCATTTTTTAATTATTTTTGATGCGTTGAAACATTAAGACCATGAAAAATTCGACGAACAATAATTATAGCATTAATAAACTTATTGAAGACCGATGGAGTACCAGATCATTTAGCTCTAAACCTGTCAAAAGAGAACAACTTCAAAGCATTCTTGAAGCTGCACGGTGGGCTCCTTCAGCGTTCAATGAACAACCTTGGAGATTTATTCTCGGTCAAAAAGGCGATAGCACTTATGATACAATTCTAAGTACGCTTATCGACTGGAACATAATATGGGCAAGTAATGCTTCAGTCCTAATACTTAATATTGCAAAGAAAACTTTTACGCGTAATGGAAATAATAATGTTACATTTAAATATGATTTGGGGCAAGCTGTTGCATTTATGATACTTGAGGCAATAAATCAAGGACTACATACACATCAAATGAGTGGTTTCGATGCCAACAAAGCAGTAAAATTATTTGATATTCCGAATGATTTTCAGACTGTATCGGTTACCGTTCTTGGATATTATGGAAATGTAGATGATCTACCCGAAGATATGGCTACAATGGAAACAAAACCCAGAGAAAGGAAAGGGCTTGATGAGATAGTTTTCAGAGACAAATTTGGTAATAATTATAAACTATAAGTTTCTAACTGCAGCTACAAGCTTACGCTTTTGTTTAATTAATAAGGAAAACAATAAATGAATATTCTTGCTTCAATATTAACTACTAGTTTAATTATTCTGATTTTCAGTTCATCCTGCCAGATGGGCCAAAAAAATAGAACATCAAACAAAAAGATTCCTAAAAAAGAAATAATTTCTGTTCCACCTTTCAATGCTGATTCTGCTTACAAATATGTTGCTCATCAGGTAAGCTTTGGCCCTCGGGTACCAGGAAGTGAAGCTCACAAGAGATGTGCCTCATGGCTCATAAGTGAACTGAAAAACTTTGGAGCTGAAGTTACAGTTCAAAATTTTAAAACCCGTACATATGATAATGTAACTCGAAATGGTAAAAATATTATAGCTTCATTTAATCAAGATGTTGAGAAGCGAATTTTACTTATGGCTCACTGGGACTCACGCCCTTACGCAGACCATGATGATAACGCAGAATTGCATAACACTCCTATTGACGGAGCTAATGATGGAGGTAGCGGAGTGGGTGTTCTTCTTGAGATGGCAAGACAGTTTCAACTTAGTAGCCCAAAAGTAGGTATTGATATTATCTTATTTGATCTTGAAGATTGGGGTCCACCATTTGAAATGCAGATGACCTCTGATGAAGAATATTGGGGATTGGGTTCACAATTTTGGTCAAAAAATCCTCATGTATTTGGTTACTCAGCTGTATTTGGTATACTACTAGATATGGTTGGATCTGAAAATGCAGAATTCCGCAGAGAACATCATTCTAATAATGAAGCAAAATTTGTAGTAGATCTCGTATGGAATAAAGCTTCTGATTTGGGATACAGGAATGTTTTTATTGATGAACTCGGTGGCCAGATTACTGACGATCATTATTTTGTAAATAAATATGCAAAGATTCCTTCAATTGATATTATCCACCTTGACCCAAACAGCAAAAACCGTAGTTTTTTTGATCAGTGGCATACTATTGATGACAAGATAGAATTTATTGATAAGCAAAGCCTTCAAATAGTTGGTGATGTGTTAATGGCAGTAGTTTATCATGAAGATTTGTAAATAGAAGTTCAAAATAGAAACATTCACTCTAAAAAGCTTAATATTAATTTCACACATTCCTTTCCTTTGAAAAAACTCTCCTTAACCAGATGGGTAATATTATAACCCCAATAATTAGATAAGGATAATAGGAAATGAGTCTCCAAAAGATTGCAAGAGGCGCATACCATGATATATTAGGAATAAAGTCACCCAAAAAATCGGAAAAAACAAATTCAGCAATTCCACTACCCCCCGGAGTAGGGCTTACAAGCAATATGATCCACATGCTAAGTTGTCTGCCTAATATCAAAAAATGATCTGCAACACTATATCTATCAGCAAAAAAAGCTATCAGCATAAAATTAACAACCCAGTACCTACCTGTCCAAGCCAAAATAGTTGCTGTAAAACTTTTAATCCAATACAATGCGGGTTTATTTTTAATCGACCTTGATGTTTGAATTAACTGATTAGCCGATTTACGTGCTCTTAACCTCCAGCGTGTCAAAATAGGAAAAAGAAACACCCATGATATTAACGATTTAAACAAATGAGGGTTAATGAACAATGCATAAGTTAAAAACAAGGTGTAAACAAAAATTACAATGTAGCCCCCATAAAAGGCATAAATAATTTTATCTATCGAAACAGATTCCGGAGGAAATATATTTGTGCCAAAAATGAAGTAAACAATGGGAACAGTAATAATGAAAAATATTTCATCCAAAAAAATGGCCGTGAGAACAACTGCTGTACTTTTTCCGGCACTTAATCCTTCCTTGTAAAGGAAAAAAATAGCGGGTCCTGTTCCTCCAACAACTGAGGGAGAAATCGCTGAACTAAATTCCCATAACATTATAACATTAAATGCCTGCCTCCATCCAATATCTGAATCAGTTAATACAATCAATCTATAGATGTAGGCAAGATCCCGAATTGCCATCATTACCAATGCAATTAGAATATAAAAAACAGTATGCCAAGTAAAGGTTAAAAAAGAAAATGTATCACTGCTAAAACTCCGATACATCAAAAAGGCGCTCACTCCTAACCCTATTAAAATAGGCCAGATTATTCGAGATGGTCTAAGAGTGTTAACTATTTTGTCCAAAACTATAGGATTGTATTGCAAAGATAAGCGTAATCCATTGAAAAAAGTTATAACTTATATTACATATTTATACTTAACTGTGTCATTATGACAGTTTTACTACAATAATCATGTCATTATGACTTGTATATCTCGCATTAATTAAGATTCTTTGCAATGGAACAGTAATTGACAATTCGCTATTGAAATCGAAATAATAAACAATAATAAAATAGGAGGAAATAAAATGAATTTAGTAAGATTTAATCATCCCGGATTTTCACATTTTTTTGAAAACTTTGAAAAAACACATAATGGTGTTTGTAACGAAACAAAAGGTAATATGCCTTCAGTTAACACAATAGAAAATGATAAGGACTTTATTCTCGAGATTGCAGCACCTGGACTTAAAAAAGATGAGTTCAAAATTAATCTTGAAAACCAAACCCTTACAGTTTCGAGGGAAGTGAAAGAAGAGAAAAAAGAAAAAAAGGAAAACTATACCCGCAGAGAATTTGTTTATGGAAATTTTAGCCGTTCATTCACATTGCCTAAAAGCATTATGTTCGATAAAATTGCCGCTGATTACAATGACGGTATACTCAAACTTACCTTACCAAAAAAAGAGAAAGAAGCTAAATTGAGTCGTGAAATCAATATCTCATAACTACTAGTGTAATTATCAACATTAATTTTTGAACCCTGCATTCTGTGCAGGGTTTTTTTATTTAAGCAAACATCAATAGGCTAATTGCCATAACGCCCATTCCAACAATTAATCCATAAATTGAAAGATGGTGTTCTCCATATTTTTCAGCTGCGGGTAGCAATTCATCTAATGATATAAATACCATAATACCGGCAACACTTGCAAATAAAACTCCAAAAAGTGTGGGTGATAAAAATGGCATAAGTATTAAAAACCCAATTATTGCACCTACAGGTTCAGCTAGTCCGGAACTTAATGAAAGCCAAAATGCTTTTTTCCGACTACCAGTAGCATAAAAAATCGGTATGGAAACAGCAATGCCCTCAGGAATATTATGAATCGCAATAGCAACTGCAATAGCTATACCTAAGTGCGGATCGGTTAATGCAGCCGTGAATGTTGCTAGGCCTTCAGGAAAATTATGAATAGCAATTGCCAATGCTGTGAAAAGTCCCATGCGCATTAACTTCGCAGAATCTTTAGGCTTATCTATTGCCATTTCCTCAACCTTATGCATCTCATGTGGGTTTTCTACAGAAGGAATCAATTTATCAATAATTGCGATAAATAATATTCCACCAAAAAATGCAGCTGTCGTAACCCAGTAACCTTGTGTACTTCCTAATTCCGAAGTAAGTTCAATCCTGGCTTTGACAAATATTTCAACAAACGAAACGTAGATCATTACACCAGCTGAAAAACCCAATGCAAGTGATAAAAAACCAGTATTTGTTTTTTTTGCAAAAAAAGCTATCGCACTACCAACTCCTGTTGATAGCCCTGCAAAAAGTGTTAATCCGAATGCAAATGCAATTGTGTTCCAATCCATATCTGATTAAATGTTACTATTTTCGATTGCTCAATATTTAGATTTATTATTCAATCGATTCACGGTTTTTCATATCTTTATTTTCTTTGTACACTCTTCTCGTTTTTACTTTGTGCATCTCTCTGTCGATAACCAAATGAGTAATTTTCCATGCTTGAGTGTCAATATCAGATAACTGTAAAGCAATATTAAATTTCGTTTCCGAAACATCATGCCGATATATAAGATTACATAGTTTTTCAAAATCATTTATAAGTAAATTTGAAATAAAGGCATGCAGTCTGATTTCCAGTTCATTTCTACTTAATGACTCGTAATCGCTTTTTAGGGGTTCATTGTATTTAAAAACTTCTTTTTTCAAATTAACTGACTTTAACAATCAAAAATACAGAAATTAAAATAAGGTATAATATTCGTGGCATAGTTGTTGGTTTTTTGGAGATGAACCAACACATATTGACATGAGAAAAAGAAAAAACAAAAAGTCGGAACTCGAAAGTAAAAAATTAATTTTCTTCCAAGTAGGATTAGTCATCGCATTACTTTCGGTACTATATGCCTTTGAATACAAGTCTTATGAAAAGTATGAGATACC
Source organism: Bacteroidota bacterium (assembly GCA_002686705.1). The sequence continues at coordinate 21,917 of NYYH01000006.1, read as the reverse complement.
TGAGTTTAGCAATAGAGACATGGAAGTTGATTGGGAAATAATTATCCCAACTAAACATAAAAAGAAACTTCCTCCTCCTGTCCCATCAATAACAATTGAGATTGATAATTCCAGAGAAATTTATGATGGCCCAATTGATTTTGACGTTGCTGGTGATGATAAAACACCTACTGACTGGTATCCTGAGCTTGATCCTGAACCACAAATTGAGGATGATCTACCAACTTATTTTCCGGCGGAAAAACCTTCCTTTCCTGGAGGATACAAAGCAATGATGAGTTTTCTAAAAAAGAATATTGTTTACCCAAAGTTAGCTAATAAAATAAATATAACAGGCAAAGTATATATAGAGTTTACCGTGGAAAAAGACGGATCAGTTTCTGACCTTATTGTACTTAGAGGAATAGGAGGCGGTTGTGAGGAAGAAGCTCTTCGCGTAGTTAATATGATGCCAAAATGGAACTGTGGCAAACAAAATGGCATTCCGGTCAGAGTAAGACTAACATTACCTATAAAATTTTCTCTTTTTTAAAAGATTAAGTTCTTTTTAATATCCCTATTTTAAAGATTTCCTGCGCTTCTTTAAATTGAATTATAATAATCTTACTAAATTAATGTTTTCATTTTATTAGTTTGATAGAAATCATCTTATTAAACTTTTTGGTCTAATTTTGCAATCTAAAATTTAAATGATGCGTATCAAGATATTAATACTTGCATTTATAGTATTTGGTGGTTTACAAGCTAGAGCTCAAATGAATAGCACAGTAGTTGATCCGAAAACAAAGACCAAAATGTTACTTGGCTATTGTGATAAAAAAGGCCTTCAGAAGGGGATTTATGGCACTTATTTTAAAAGTCAATATGATTTATATAATCCGGCCGATATGTACATAAATAAGCTGGAAAATAAAATAGATGATGTGGAAATTACAATAGTATTGGCCACCTGGTGTTCTGATAGCCAGAGAGAAGTTCCTCGTTTTTATAAAGTAATAAATGAAGCAGGATATAATGACAAACGCGTTCAAGTAATTGCTGTTGATAAAAATATGGAAGCAATTGTTGTTGATATTAAGGATATGGATATCAAACGGGTTCCTACTTTTATAATTTATAAAGACGAAAAAGAAATTGGACGTATCGTTGAGACACCAAAAAAGTCGCTTGAGAGAGACCTTTGGAATATTGTTAAAAAGTAACGGATAAATTTCATTTATTGCTTCAACCCAAAACCGAGCTTAAAATAGTATGATTACTTATTCTAAAATTTCTGATACTAACAATTTTGTCTTACAACAAAGAAGTAATGGAAAAACAATTGGTTTTGTTCCAACCATGGGTGCACTTCATGATGGTCATTTAGAGTTGATGAAAAGGGCAAAACAGGAAAATGATATCTTGATTGTAAGCGTCTTCGTGAATCCTACTCAATTTAATAATAAGCAAGATCTTGATAAATATCCAAGAGATTTAAATAGAGATAAAAGATTATTAATTGACGTTGGTTGTGATGTGTTATTTGCACCCACCGCTGATGAGATGTACCCAAACAAGGTGACTAAAAAATATGATTTTGGCTCACTTGGATCTGTAATGGAAGGGGGTTCTCGTCCAGGGCATTTTAACGGTGTTGCAATTGTAGTTAATAAGTTATTAGATATTACTAATCCTCACAAAGCATATTTTGGCGAAAAAGACTACCAACAACTCGCAATAATTAAAAAGCTTGTTGAAATGGAGTCTTTACCCGTACAAATTATTGATTGCCCAATTGTGCGTGAAAAAGACGGTTTGGCAATGAGCTCTCGAAATGAGCGCTTAACCTCTGATGAAAGAAATACCGCGCCTTATATTCATCAAATCTTAAAACTCGCAAAGAAAAACAGTAGTACAGTTTGTCCGCGAAAACTTAAGCAAATGGTTATCAATATTTTTAAAGCAGAAGATGAGTTTGAGTTGGAGTACTTTGAATTGGCTGATGACAAGGAATTACAACCAATAACATCATGGGATTCAGCATCAGGAATAATTGCCTTCATAGTTGTTAGACTAGGAAAAGTAAGATTAATAGACAATATCAGAATTATTTAATAATTTTGCAGTTCCATTGATGGGAATATTACAATATCATGCATATAGAAGTATTAAAATCTAAAATTCACAGGGCTACGGTTACAATGGCCGACCTTAATTACATTGGAAGCATTGCCATAGATGAGGATATCATGGATGCCGCTAATTTAATTGAAAACGAAAAAGTAAGTATTTATAACATAACAAATGGTGAGCGCCTATCAACGTACGTAATAAAGGGTGAGCGCGGGTCAGGAATTATTTCATTAAATGGTGCTGCTGCAAGAAAAGTAGCAGTTAATGATCTTGTTATAATAGTTTCTTTTGCAAGTATGGATTTTGAGGCTGCTAAAACATTTAAACCAAATATCCTTTTCCCTGATGAAAACAATCGGATAAAATAACAACTTGGCATCAATTCAAAAAAAAAGAATTTTTACTATTCTGCAGTACCTGTTTTTTTTGGGTATTGGATTTTTATTGCTCTGGTTAAGTTTTAGGAAACTCGACTTACTAGAAATCTGGTATGATATACGCGATGCAAACTATTTATGGCTTATTATTTCACTAGTATTTGCCATTGGAGCCCATATTTTCAGAGCGCTAAGATGGAATCTTCTTATTAACTCATTAAAATATAAAACAAAGCTATCAACTACATTTTTTGCAGTTATGGTAGGTTATCTAGCTAACACAGCCGTTCCAAGGATGGGTGAATTTGCACGTTGTGGAGTACTTTCGAAAAAGGAAAAAATACCTTTTAATGCGCTATTTGGAACTGTTATTTCAGAGAGAATTTTTGATTTGATAACACTATTTGTTATTATCCTTCTAGTCATAATATTTCAGGTAAAATCGCTTGGTGATTTTTTAAAGCAATTATTTGGTCCTTTTTTTATTGAGTTGTTCTCAAATTTGACAAGCATAATAATCTTTGTAGGTGCGATATTATTAACTTTTGTTGGATTACTGTTTCTTATCAAAACATTAAAAGAAAAAATTAAAAAAATCCCATTTTACAACAAAATCTGGGAATTTCTATCGGGCTTGTTTGATGGCATAAAAACGATCATGAAATTGAGGCAAAAATGGCTTTTTTTGATCTATACTTTTATTATCTGGTTTTTTTACGCATTAATGGTTTATTTACCATTATTAATGCTTGAAGAAACAAGTCATCTAACTTTTGTTAATGGATTGACGATCCTAGCAATTGGTAGCCTTGGGATTGTAGCTCCTGTACCTGGAGGTATTGGCGCTTATCATTTTATTGTAAAAACAGTATTATACGAAATATTTAAGGTAGGCGGAAACGCCTCTGGATCTTATGCCGTAATTACTCATACCGGACAAACCCTACTTAACGTTGTTATTGGAAGTTTATCGTACTTTTACTTGGGCATATTAGCAAAAAGAGAAAAACCGTTAAATGAATAGTCTTACTTCCATATCTGATAAAATCTATGATAACCAATCACTTGATCTGAAATTAAAAGACTGGAGATCGGGTAATAAAAAGATTGTATTCACAAATGGTGTTTTCGATTTGCTACACCTTGGCCATATTGATTACCTAAGTAAAGCTAAAGACAATGGAGACATTCTTTTTGTTGGAGTAAATTCGGATGTCTCAGCAAAAAAGCTTGGCAAAGGTTCCAGTAGGCCAATTACTAATGAAAAATCTCGATCAATGATTATTGCGGCCTTGGAATTTGTAGATGCTGTTATGTTATTTGATGAAGATACACCTTTGGAGTTAATTAAAATTGTAATGCCTGATATACTAGTTAAAGGTGGTGATTATAAACTTGAAGATATTGTTGGATACGATGTTGTTATGGCTAAAGGAGGAACAATTAAAACTATAGATTTACTACCAGGCTATTCATCAACAGCAATAGAACAAAAGATTAAGAAACATTAACCTGATACTGATTCTCTGTTATAAAAATTAAATTACTAATAAGCACAAAATCAATTGTTTCCTAGCAATTTGTTTATTAGATCCATTTGAATCCGAGCAACTTTTTTGCTCCCAACATCTCCGTTAATTCCAACTAGCAAATATGCTGTATGTGAAAGACGATAGTCGCAATAAATTTGATCACCAGAAGTGCGATAAATTTTCCTGAAGTGTTGATGTATGGGCAGGTTTAAAGTAGCGCATACCTGTTGCGCCCTTGTAAGCGAAGTGTCAAATACATTTTCATCTACTACTTCAAGTTCTGGATATAGATCAGATGCATAGTGTTTTAATTGAGTATCAATTATTGCTTTTATGAAATCTGTCAAAGGTTGAGGGATATCAACTACTTTTATTAGCATGCTCATGATTTAAGTCTTTAAGTTTTGTAAATAGTTTTTCTTCTTCGGTAGTTAAGTTGGCCGGAATTACAATATTTGTTTTTACATATAAATCTCCATGTTGAGATGTGCTACCGTAAACTGGCATACCTTTTCCTTTTAATCTTAATGTACTACCACCTTGTGTTCCTTTTGGAATAGTCATATGAACATTGCCATTAAGTGTAGGAATCTCTATTTTACCACCCAAAACTGCAGTATACATATCTAGAGGAAGTTCAATATATATGTTGTTACCTTTACGCTTAAAATTTATATTCGGGCGAACATGAATTGTTATAAATAAATCACCGGGAGACCCACCATTTAATCCTGGACTACCTTTACCGGCTAGTTTAATTTTTTGCTTGTCTTTTGTTCCCGGTTTAGTTTTTATTCTGAGTTTTTTTCCATTTATATTAATTATTCTAACTCCACCATGAAATGCTTCTTCAAGAGTCATTTCCATTTCTGCTAAATAATTCTGTCCTTTTCTTTTAGCCTGTCTTCTGCCCCCTGAACGTGCATAACCACCACCAAAAATGTTATTAAAAAACTCTGAAAACATTTCTGGGTCACCTTCAAAGGTTTGATGGCTACCCTGCCCTCCGGTATTTGCATAATATTGCGAATAATCAAATCCACCGGGACCTCCTGCCTGTTGTTGATTTTTCCAATTGGCTCCTAGTTCATCGTATTTCTTTCTGTTTTCATCATGACTCAACACCTCATAAGCTTCTGAAACTTCCTTAAATTTTTCTTCTAATGCTTTATCACCTTTTGTTTTATCGGGGTGATATTTTTTGGCAAGCTTACGATAAGATTTTTTTATTTCATCTTTTGTTGCCGACTTAGCAACCCCCAAAATGCTATAATAATCTTTGTAATCCATTACTTTTTATGAGCCAATAAAAATACAAAAATTTCATTGCAGCTAATATTACTTTAACCCATTGATGTTGGAATGTTTTTCAGCTTATGTGATTTGCTAACACTAAGTGCTAGCTAAAACCTCTTGAATTATTTCAGCATGATCAAAGGCGAGGGAAGGGAGCTTATCCACGCTAAACCAACTGACGTTTTTAGCATCATCACCTGCTCTTACGATTGAATCCTTTGAAGCCAAACCGGTAAAAATTACCGAAATAGTATGTCCTCTCGGATCTCGGCCAAGTGTACTAAACGCCTTGAATTGGCTAAGAACAATATCTGTAAGCCCTGTTTCTTCAGCTAATTCACGAGATGCAGCATGTTCTAAAGTTTCCTCCATATCGACAAAACCTCCGGGCAAAGCCCATTGATTTTGAAACGGTGGATTTAACCTCTGAATTAATAATATCTCTATTCCTGAGCTAACATTTCTGGTTACCATCATATCGACAGTTAATGCAGGTCGGGGATATTTGTAAGTATATTGTGTCATTTTCGAAACTATTACTCCAATAGCTTTTTAATTGATTGATGATGTGCTTTTACAATACCTTTTTCTGTAATTATGCCTGTGATATACTTAGCAGGTGTTACATCAAACGCCAGGTTTAGTGCTTTTGATCCGGGAGAACACACCATAACCTGTATAGAGTTATTGTTGGCATCAATACCAGTTTGAAATAATACTTCATCTTGTCTGCGTTCTTCGATCGGGATTTCTTTACCTGTCGCACAATCACCATCAATCGTAGATGTTGGAGCGGCCACATAAAACGGAATATTGAACTCATTGGCAATTATTGCTCTATCAAGAGTTCCTATTTTGTTAGCAACATCACCATTTGCAGCAATCCTGTCAGCACCAACAATTACCATATCAATTTTTCCTTGTGCCATAAGTGTGGCTGCAGCATTATCAGGTATTATTATATGAGGTACATCATTATTAAATAATTCCCAAGCCGTTAGTTTTCCTCCCTGATTACGTGGACGGGTCTCATCAACATAAACAAACACTTCTTTTCCTTGCTTTTTCGCAAGATAAATTGGGGCTAATGCTGTTCCATAATCAACAAAAGCAAGCCAACCTGCATTGCAATGTGTTAGAATATTTGCCTTCTTTTTTATAAGTTCGCTTCCCAACTCACCTATTCTCTTTGAATCTGCAGCATCTTGTTGAGCAACCTTTTGAGCCTCAACCATGGCATTTTCAGCCGATATCAAACCTGCACGGTAAACCCTATCAACTGCGTAAAAAAGGTTTCTAGCTGTTGGTCTTGTGTTTTCAAGATCCTGTCGGGCTTCACGAATACTGATTGCTCTATCGTTATCATCGCGAAACTGCAAAAAAGCTTGTGCCATACCATAACCTGCCGCTGCACCAATTGCTCCCGCACCCCTGATAGTCATATTTGTTATGGCCATACAGGTATCCCAGTATGTCACGCATTCATGGATTTCAAACTTAAACGGTAGTAGATTTTGTTGTATCATGAAAACAGATGTGCCTTCAATCCACACAGTTTGGTACAGTTTGTTGTTAACAATCATAATAGTGAGTGGTAGGTTATTGGATAATTAGTCATTGGTTAGCTGTTGAGATTAATTCAAAATTTATCATTTAAAATTTCCAGAGTGTTCCATATTATAAGCCCGGTTCCAATTTCGATGCTTTCTTCATCTACATCAAATGTTGGTGTGTGTAGATTGGATGTAATTCCTTTTTCTTTATTAGCAATCCCTAATCTGTAAAAGCATCCGGGAATAAACTGTACATAACGAGCAAAATCTTCCCCTGTTGTACGCATTTCTAAATCTATAATATTCTCTGCACCAATAAACTCTGAAGATGCTTTTTTAAACATCTTTGCAAGCTGTTCATCGTTTTCGAGAACCGGATATCCACTATTTATAAAAACCTCACATTTAGTATTGTGTTTTGAGGCTGTTTCTGCTGCAATTTCATTGATTATACTATGAACTTCTTTCCGCCAACTCTCATCGAAAGTTCTGAAGGTACCCCTTACTGTAACATTTGAAGGAATTACATTATATGCGCCATTGCCTACAATTTTACCAAAAGAGAGCACAGTTGGAAACCCCTCAGGTGCTTTTTTTGCAACAGCCTGTTTAATATTTACTATAATTTCAGCGGCAGAGTGTACAGTATCATCAAAACTTGTCAGAATTGCAGCATGTCCTCCCCTTCCAACAATAGTGAGATTTATTTCATCTGTAGATGCCATATATGACCCAGGTTTTATTCCTGCTTTACCAATCTCCATTTCAGGAAATACATGGAGCCCGAATATCATATCTACTTTTGGATTTTCCAGTACTCCCTCATCAATCATAGCTAGTGCGCCTCCCGGAAGAGTTTCTTCGGCAGGCTGAAAAATGAACTTTACTGTGCCATTAAAATTTTCTCGGTTTTCGTTTAATATTTTAATAGCACCTAGTAAACATGTCATATGTACATCATGGCCACATGCATGCATAACATTATCATTCAGCGACTTGTACTCTACACTGTTCTGTTCAGCTATAGGCAGTGCATCCATATCAGCCCGCAAGGCAATCACCTTCGATTCAGGATTCTTTCCTTGAATCATACCTACAATTCCATAACCGCCTATTCCGGTATTATGTGGAATTTGCCATTCTGTTAATAGGTTGGAAATATATTGCGAAGTTTTTGTTTCGTTGTAGCTTAACTCTGGATTAGCATGAAGATGTCTTCTAATGGAAATCAGATCGTTAAGTATATTAGTTACTTGTCTCTTAACTTTGTATTTGTCCATAAATTTGATCGCATTTATGTAACAAATGTACGATTATTGGGGATTTTAAATTAGTATTAGAAAAATCACAACAAGATCTCCACAAGGTCCATTACTTTGCTTACCGAAATAACTTTGATCTTATAATTTTTCAAGTTAATATTTTTCAAGCTATATTTTGAGAGAACAATATTCTCAAAACCTAGTTTTGCTGCTTCGCTTATCCTATTTTCAACATGCGAGACTGCTCTTATTTCACCTGAGAGACCAATTTCACCAGCAAAACAAATATTAGGCGGAATTGATACATCTTCTAATGATGAAATGATGGCTGCAACAACAGCGATATCGATTGCAGGATCGTCAACTTTTATTCCACCTGCAATATTTAAGAAAACATCTTTTGTGCTTAACTTAAACCCACTGCGTTTTTCAAGGACAGCGAGTAACATATTTAGCCTGCGTAAATCAAAACCAGTTGATGATCTCTGTGGTGTACCATAAGCTGCAGTTCCAATTAATGCTTGAGTTTCGATTAGCAAAGGTCGTTGCCCTTCAACCATGGCTGCTATAGCAACACCGCTTGTAATTTCATCACGCTGAGATAGCAGTATTTCACTTGGGTTAACTACCTCTCGCATCCCATTCGATTGCATTTCATAAATGCCCAATTCTGATGTTGATCCAAATCTGTTTTTGACTGATCTCAAAATTCGAAATCCATAATGCCTATCACCTTCAAACTGAAGAACAGTGTCAACCATATGCTCAAGTACCTTTGGCCCTGCTAACTGCCCGTCTTTTGTAATATGGCCAATTAACAACACAGGGATATTCGTCGATTTAGCATATCGTTGTAATTGTGATGCAGTTTCACGAATTTGACTTATGCTTCCCGGGGAAGAATCAATTACATCGCTGTAAAGAGTTTGAATTGAATCTATAACAATAATATCAGGCTCTACTTCCTTACATTGGTTGAAAATGTTATCCGTAAAGGTTTCATTCAGCAGATAACATTCTGGATTACTTATACCTATCCTGTCACCTCGCATTTTAATCTGTTGCTGACTTTCTTCACCAGAAATGTACAGAATTCTTTTTCCAACTAAATTAAGTGCTACCTGAAGCAACAAGGTTGATTTACCAATGCCGGGTTCTCCTCCAAACAACACAATTGAACCTTTAACAAGCCCACCTCCAAGAACCCTGTTTAACTCAGGACTGTTAGTATCAATTCGTTTTTCTTTATCCGAAGTAATATCCTGTATAGCTGTAGGAACAGACTTAATCATATTTATGTTACCAGCGTCCTTTGCAGACGGCTTTGAGATTACTTCTTCTTCAAAAGAATTCCATTCGCCACATGAAGGACATTTACCAATCCATTTTCCCGATTGGTGACCGCAACTATTACAGAAATATATTGATTTAGCTTTTGCCATGGAAGAGCAAAATTAGTTAATTATTTGGGATGCATTTCCATCGAAAATTACCAAAGTACAAAGTACTAATTGTGATATTGAGGCTGTACATTCACTAGCATACCGTAGTAATTTAGAATGCTTCCAAATAATTTGGTCATATAATTTATTTGAATTACTTTTGCCGCTTAAATATTAACAACATGATTATAGGAGTCTTAAAAGAACCTGAATCTGACAGTAGGATTAGCTTATTACCCGAAGCAGCCAAGATTCTTGATAAATTAAAAGTAAAGATGTTAGTTGAATCAGGTGCCGGAGAAAGTGCCTTTGCAGCCGACGTAGAATACAAATCTGCAGGTGCATCTATTGACACAAAGCAAAATGTAATAGCAAATAGCGATGTATTGCTTACAATCAATCCGCCGGATGATGATACAAAAAAGTTGTTAAAGAAAGGACAAGTAGTAATAAGTGTTTTTAACCCCTTGACAGATAAAGGTCTTGTTGACAGCATGTTAAAAACAGATCAAACTTATTTTAGCATGGATTTAATACCACGTACCTCACGTGGTCAGGCTATGGATATACTTTCGTCGATGGCAACTGTTGCCGGATACAAAGCTGTATTGGATGCTGCCTTAAGGTTGCCAAACTTTTTTCCAATGTTTATGACAGCAGCTGGTACAATCAGACCTGCTAAGGTGTTGATTTTGGGTGCTGGTGTAGCTGGTTTGCAGGCAGTTGCAATTGCAAGAAAGCTCGGTGCTGTTGTTGAAGTATTTGATGTAAGAACAGCTGTAAAAGAGCAGGTAGAAAGCTTAGGTGGTAAATTTATTGAAGTTGAAGGCGCAAAGGAAGATGAAGCGGCAGGAGGTTATGCGGTTGAACAAACTGAAGACTTTAAAATAAAGCAAAAGCAACTGATACATGATCATGCAGTTAGCTCGAACGTAGTTATATGCACAGCCCAAATTCCTGGAAGAAAAGCACCTATACTTATCGAAAAAGCTACAGTTGATGCTATGAAATCCGGATCAGTAATTATTGATTTGGCTGCATCAACAGGTGGAAATTGTGCTTATACAGAAGACGAAAAAGTAGTAGATATTAATGGGGTTATTATTGTTGGAAACTCAAATTACCCTTCTGAAATGCCAAATGATGCCAGCCGAATGTATGCCAATAATCTTCTGAATTTTCTCAAATTGTTAATTTCTGATGAGGGAGAGTTAGTTCTTGATTTTGATGATGAAATTGTTAAAGGGACCTGTATGATTCACAATAAAGAAATTGTGAGTGACAGATTGAAAGACTTTTATAATAAATAAAAAATATAGTTGATGGAAAATTTGCTTGTTTACTTTTATGAAAATAAAGATATGATTTTCATAATTGCCCTGTCCATATTTCTTGGTGTAGAGGTAATTTCCAATGTACCTTCAGTACTACACACTCCACTTATGTCGGGAGCAAATGCAATTAGCGGTGTAATAATAATTGGAGGTATAATCCTTCTTGGTCACACTGATATGACAGGTTTCAGCCTGAATTTAGTATTGGGAATATTTGCTGTGATATTCGGTGCATTAAATGTATTTGGTGGATTTGTGGTTACCGACCGCATGCTTGAAATGTTTAAAAAGAAAAAGAAGAAATAGATATGGAGACTACATTATATGATCTTGGAGTAACGGCAGGTGATGTATTTCTAGAGATAAGTTATCTTCTGGCTGCTATATTTTTTGTAATCGGGCTGAAGTTGATGAGTCATCCGGAATCAGCTCGAAAAGGTAATTTTTGGGCCGGTGGAGGTATGGGCCTGGCAATGGTTACAACCTTATTTCTCCACACAGATGAGACAGGTGCACATATTGGTATGACAAATGTTATTGTAATTATAATCGCCATCGCCATTGGTGCCATACTAGGATCTCTGGTAGCGCGTAAAGTGAAGATGACAGCCATGCCACAGCTTGTTTCGGTATTTAATGCAACAGGTGGAGCTGCATCAGCATTGGTTGCATTAATGGAATATTCAAACCCAGCAAACACTTCTGCAGTAGTTACACTGCTCGGATTAATAATAGGAACAATAGCCTTTAGCGGAAGTATGATAGCTTATGGAAAATTAGACGGTAAAGTCGGAGACATTTTTGCCGGTTGGGTCAAATACTTTAACATTTTCTTGTTATTGGTAATTGCTGCGCTAACGGTTTACATGCTTGTATTCGATGTAAGTTCTGAAATGCAAACAGTACTTTCTTATATATTACTGACTCTTGCACTTATTTACGGAATTATGTTTGTTATGCCTATTGGTGGTGCTGATATGCCAGTTGTAATTTCACTACTAAATTCACTAACCGGTATTGCTGCGGCTATGGCTGGATTTATTTACGGAAATCAAGCAATGATACTTGGTGGTATCTTTGTTGGATCGGCAGGATCGATACTTACATTATTAATGTGCAAAGCTATGAACAGATCACTAATAAATGTTATTGTTGGTGCATTTGGCGGAGGAGGAGCTGGTGTTAATAAAGAGCAGGGAAACATAAAGGAAATTACTCTTAGTGATGCAGCAGTTCTATTAAGCTATTCACAAAAGGTAGTTATTGTTCCGGGATACGGACTTGCTGTAGCACAAGCACAACATGTTTGCAACGATCTTGTTAAGTTGCTTGAAAGCAAGGGCGTTGAGGTTAAGTTTGCCATTCATCCCGTTGCCGGAAGAATGCCCGGACATATGAATGTTCTATTGGCTGAAGCTGATGTTCCATATACAAAGCTTATCGAAATGGACGACATCAATCCTGATATGCCAAATACCGATGTTACAATAGTTATCGGTGCGAATGATGTAGTTAACCCTGCTGCATACGACGATCCTTCAAGCCCGATTTATGGAATGCCAATAATCAATGCCCATGAATCAAAAAATATTATTGTAATGAAACGTGGGATGGGTAAAGGCTATGCAGGTATTGAGAACGAATTATTTTTCAATGATAAAACTCGTATGTTATTCGGGAATGCTAAGGATTCACTACAGGCCCTGGTAAGTGAAATAAAAGAATTATAATTGCTTGAAAATTAAGTTATATTTTTCAATATGTCTCATTAATACTAATTATCATGGAAGGTTTAAAAATTAATCATGCTGCCGTTTGGGTAGGAGTTGTCGTACTTTTTGCATTAGGTTTTGTTTGGTACGATCTGTTATTTGGAGAACAATGGGTTGAGTTTGTAGGATTAGATATGGCTGAAATAGAGGCTAATCCTCCAGGTTATGGGTTATGGATAAGTAACATAATAGCAAGTGCATTAGGAATGTATTTATTGGCATGGCTTTTTGCTGGGCTTAATATTACATCAGGCTCAAAAGGAGCTATTGTCGGATTCTTGATTGCTTTCGTATTTATTTTCCTTACTACAATGATTAACAATATGTATGCTCAAAGTCCTTACGGGCTAGCATGGATATTAGGAGGTTATAGTATGGTTGGATATACTATTAATGGATTTATTATTGGAGCCTGGACAATGAAAAAGTAATTGTTTATTGAGCTAAACAATTCAGCTGATTGTCATTCAGTATTTCAATTTTTTTATTAGAATAGCCAGCCTAATTAATAGGTATAACTTCAGTCAAACCACCCAATTAAGGTTTGAGTTGATGGTTATGTATTATGCTCTGTTTTCTTATTCTTCATCCTCCATATCATTAGTTAGTGGAAACTCAACAGTATCCTCTGGTTTTAAAGTGCCCTGTGTTTCTACTCCTCTTAGTTTTCTCTCCATTGCATTTGTCCGCGTATTTCTTAACGTATCAAGAGATGTTGAGGCAGTATCAATTTGTTTATGAACTTTAGCAAGATGCTCTGAGAATTTGCCAAATTCAGCTTTCACGCCAGAAAGTACTTTCCAAACTTCACTGCTTCGTTTTTGTACCGTTAGCGTTTGGAATCCCATTTGTAGACTATTAAGTAATGCTGATAAAGTAGTTGGTCCAGTTACTGTAATATGGTAATCTCTTTGAAGTTTATCAAAAGTTCCAGGATGTCGAAGCACTTCAGCATATAGACTTTCGACCGGAAGAAACATTATGCCAAAGTCCGTTGTATTTGGTGGGTCAATATATTTTTCACTAATTGTTTTTGCAAAACCCACAATGGCTTTTAGTAACAACTTTTGTGCGTTTTCAATTTTATTTTTGTTTGCTTCTTCATATGCATCAAGTAGTAGCTGATAGTTTTCAATGGGGAATTTGGAGTCGATAGGTAGCCAAACTTCATTTTCATCAATCTTACCTGGCAATTTAATTGCATATTCAACATTGGCCTGACTTCCTTTTTTTGTTGCAACATTTGTTGAGTATTGCTCTGGCGTAAGAATTTGCTCTAAAATATTTCCCAATTGATATTCACCAAGGATACCTCGTGTTTTCACATTGGATAAAACTTTTTGAAGATCACCAACACCGGTTGCAAGTTTCTGCATTTCGCCAAGTCCTTTGTGTACTAATTCCAGACGTTCGCTTACCTGCTTAAATGATTCACCAAGTCGCTTCTCAAGAGTTGTTTGCAACTTTTCATCAACAGTTTTGCGCATTTCGTTTAGCTGAATAGTATTATCCTCTCTTATCGCAACAAGTTGTTTTTCAATAGTTTCCTTAATATCTTTAATACTGTCTTTTGTTAGCTTGTTAAATTCCGTTTGTTGTTTACTTAAATCATTAAATCTTTGACGTAACTGTTCATTAAAGTCTTTGATATTGTCAGAAAATTTATCTTCAAATGACTTTAAACCTTTGTTTAGTTCTTCACGGTTTTCTTTTGCATCGGTTTTAATACTATCTTTAAAATCATTGTAGCTTTTTACAAGTGAATCCTGCAAACCCTTAAAAAGAGTATTATTCTCTTCCCTATTCTCTTTATTCAACTCCCTATTTTCACGTCTTGTTTCTACTAATTCTTCTTTAAATATTGTTGTAATCTCATTTTTAAGATTGCTTGTATCCTGTTTCCCACCTTTATTTGTGATGGAAATAATTATCAGGATGACAATTAGTATAATGCTGGTAATCAGTAAATAGAATTCCATTTAATTGTAAATTAATATTTGATAAATTTATTACTTATTTTTTGATTATTGATAAGGAATGATAAAATGGTTAAATGCGTGAATGATTGAATGAAAAAATGTGGGCTTGATAAATGATAAAATTATTATATCTGCAAGAACAAATTTAATCATTCGCTCATTAGTACATTCTTTTTTGCTAACTTTGAGTTTTACTAAATAATTAATGAAATGGAATACGAAATACTTAAAACTGAGATAGTTGACGGCATTGCAACAGTGACCATTAGCAGACCAAATGCAATGAATGCGCTTAATACCAGATTCTTTAACGAAATGGATCAGTTGGTTGATGAAATTTCTAATAATAACGACGTTAAGGTTATGATAATAACTGGTGAAGGAAAAGCATTTGTTGCCGGAGCAGATATTGCTGAAATGGTTGACAAAAACAGTGAGGAAGGTTCTGCGTTTTCACGTTTGGGACAAAATACGTTTAGCAGCTTTGGAAAAATGGATATTCCGGTAATTGCAGCTATTAATGGTTTTGCTTTAGGAGGTGGCCTTGAGCTAGCTATGGGATGTGATTTTCGGATAGCAAGTTCAAAGGCAAAATTTGGGCAACCCGAAGTGAGCTTAGGTTTAATACCTGGCTACGCAGCGACACAACGATTACCAAGACTTACCGGAATGGGTGATGCCCTGTATCTGCTTATGACTGCTGATATGATTACCGCTGATGAGGCATTTCGAATAGGCTTAGTACAAAAGGTATTTGAGCCTGAGTTATTGATGGAGGAGGCTTATAAAATTGCTAAAATCATTATGTCAAAAGGACCTGATGCTATTAAAAAAATCAAAAATGTTGTTAGACTCGGTATGGAGATGAGCTTTGCTAATGGTGAAAAACTAGAAGCTGACCAATTTGGAACTCTATTTGGTGAGGGTACTCAAGGAAAAGAAGGGATGAGTGCATTTTTAGGAAAACGGAAACCCGAGTGGTAAGACGTAAATATTAATTACAAGATCCCAAAAGCATTTAAACAAACCGATTGGGAAAAGTCAATAGCAAAAGTATATGTCTCTTCGTTAGAAATTGTTATTGTCCATTGCTTCCACTTACCGTCATAATAGGTGCCAAGAACATATGTTTCTCCATATATTACGCTACAAATTTGTGCAACACCATTATTCATCGATGACCATCTCCAGCATGTGGCGTCGACAGGCCTTATCCATAAACCAAATGATGGCAGCACAACTATATTTGTATCAGAATCACAGCTACCAATGAAGGTGGCTGTTATTGCCATAGTTGTTTGACTATCATCTGTTAGTGGTAAACTGATTAACTCTTGAGAACACATGTTGTCTATTAACAATGGGCTAACGGCAGGATCAACATAACAGTAACTGCATTGATTTCCTTGATCCCAATCAATATAAACCGGAGTACCACCTGTAGAAAATGGTATATTAATTTGTTCGTTCCATTCTCCAACAAGATTTATATTTGATACAAACGAGTTGTCAGCCTGCTTACGTACAATACCTTCAAGCATTATTGCTTCACATTGCTGACAATTATCTTCTACTTTAAATTTTGATCCCTGATTGCAATTGTTTCGTTCAAACCAACTGAAATTATAGTTATTCAACCTTGATGTTTTTACAGTGGTATAGAAACCACTATAAAGTGTGTCTGTTATTGTAGCCCACTGATCAAACATCCATAAACCGGTATCACTTATGTATGAATATAATGCTACTTCATCACCATCAATAATATTAGAACCAGAAACTGGATTATAAGTTTGGTCAGATATTGCCATGCTAACAGTAAGGCTGTTGTTTTCGACTATAGAAGCCTTACGCCATTCGCTATCAGAGATTTCAAACTTCACTAATCCTGCTGGAAAAAACACTCCCGAATTGGTGCTAGTATTCTGTATAACAGTACCGGTAATACCACCTGTAAAAGTAGCTAATGCTTGGTCTTCCAGATTACTAAAATAATACAAAGTAAGATTTAACTTACCAGTAGCGAGTTTAACACTATCACTATCAAGCAATCTGGCTCCTGCAGGAATAATAACTATAGCTTCACTATTTGGGGTAGAAATTGAAACTGTATCTTGAAGCACCCCATTTATTAATCTACCAACCTCACTTAATTGCTTAATTATTACACCTGATGGTGGATTATCAGTATCTACCATGAAAATTCTCAGCATATAATCACCTTCACTTGTTATCGTCACCTCTTTACTCGATGTTAAGTATGAATTTAAACTGGCAACAATAGTAAACCTTACAGGTGATCCTGAGCTTGGAATAAACTCGGATTCAGGATTAAGTGCAAAAGTAATAAAGCCTTGTTTAGCGATATACTCTTCCTTTTGTATTCCAATAATATCAACAACAGCTGCTTTTGATTTTCCAACTATCCCCACTTTAAGTTCTTTACCCTCTTCAGGAATGATTAATTCGCCAGTGTAAGCATCAATAAATTGAACGTAAATGCTTGTTTTAATTAGATTGTAAGTAATCGTATCCTTTTCGTCTCCATTTCCATGTGGATTGGAAATTTTTTTACATGAATAGAAACTAATATATGCTAGAGTAATGACAGCAAAAAATAAGGTGCTAATATTAATGTTACTCAGGCGTTTCATTATTTTCAATTTATAGAAGGAAACCATACAAAGATAAAAATAAAGGTAAACATGTTCTATTTTTACTACTTTAGTCTCAAATTCATATAATAATTTATGATTTTCAGAGCTGTAATTAGTCTTATTGCAATAATAACTTTCATCACCTCTTGTGATATTTCAAATCGGGAAGAAGGAGAAACCTCCAACAATTCTACAATATTTGCCGGACAAGAAAATGCTACTCTCGATACTATCTTAAAAAGAAAAAAATTAAGGGCAGTTACCGATTACGGATCTCTAAGTTATTTAATATATAGAGGGGAACCCATTGGTTATCAGTATGAATTGCTTAAAGATCTAACCAAATATCTTAATGTTGAATTAGATTTGGTTATTGAAAACAGCTTACAAAGAAGTATAGACATGTTGAATAGTGGCGAAGTGGATCTACTAGCAATGGGGCTTACGGTTACTTCGGAACGTAATAAAGAGTTTTCGTTCACTTTACCTATAATGACTACCCGGCAGGTGCTTGTTCAAAGAAAGCCTGATGGATATTTAAATATGAGAACTGCCGATGAAATAGAATCACATTTGTTAAGGAATACTTTGGAACTTGCTAATGTTGAAATAAATGTTCAAAAAGGAACCATATTTGAGAAACGTCTACAAACATTAAGTGATGAAATTGCTGATAGCATTTTTATAATTACAGGTGATAGGGATATGGAAGAGCTGATAAAAGCAGTTGCCCTTGCTGAAATTGATTATACAGTAGCTGACGAACATATAGCGATTGTTAATGCAAGATATTATAGAAATATAGATGTGCGAACACCCTTGAGTTTTTCTCAAAAAATATCTTGGGCAATTAAAAAAGGTCAATACGGACTTGTTGACACCATAAACTCATGGCTTATAAAATTTAACAAGACTTTGCAAGCCAGATTACTTTATAACAAATATTTCAAAAATATTCGTTCTAAAAAAATTGTTAATAGCCAATATAATTCATATTCAGGAGGACGATTGTCACCATATGATGACGAAATAAAGGCGGCTGCCGAAATTATTGGTTGGGATTGGAGACTACTTGCATCTCTTGTATACCAGGAGTCAGAATTTAAGCCAAATGTACGTTCCTGGGTTGGTGCTTATGGATTGATGCAACTTATGCCAAATGTTCTGGAGAAATATGGGCTTGATAGTAATGCCAGTCCTTCCGAACAACTTAATGCAGGAGTAAAGCATTTGATTTTTATTAAGAAACAAATACCTACCGAGATAACTGACACAGTGGAACAGGTGAAATTTTTGCTTGCATCGTACAATTGTGGGTTAGGCCATGTACTTGATGCTAGACGATTAGCCGTGAAGCATGAAAAAGATCCAAACAATTGGACCACCAATGTTGATAGTTGTATTCTAAACTTATCGGAAAAAGAATATTACCATGATACTATTGTGTATTACGGCTATGTTAGAGGAGAAGAAACTTTTAGGTTTGTTCAAGAAATAATGGAGCGGTATAATATATATAGCACGCTAATAAAACAATAATATATAAAATTTCAAATAAATCACAATCCTTAACATTCAATTTATCAAATGTTGGTTTAGGTTTTTAAATTTGTTTTTTTAGATATTTCCTGCCCGTCTGATAGGCGGGTTTGATGTTAGCTTTTTGAGTTTTAGATTTTAATAAAGGTTATTTAGACAATCCTTATGAACAAGCAAAGCTAAGGTTTTGTCCATTTGATTCAATAATGTTTTTGATATAAAAAATTGCCCAAAGAATTTCTTCTTTGATTTTCTTGAGCAGTCCTCTAAAATTGAACCCTGCTGCTGCAAGATTTGCATTGATGTCATTACCAATAGTGCCTTTAAGGTAATTTCTCGCCATACGGCAATCATGTTTTACATGTCCAATTACTGGTTCAACAGCGGCTCTTGTTCTACATTCTTTTCGCATAGTTGATTTAGAATAAGGCTGTTTGGCATTTGGTGGCCGTGGCGTGACTATTGTAGTACCATTTACTTCTTTCTTTCCTTTGTAACCCCTGTCAACAATGGCGTTCTTAAATTTAATACCACTAATCTTTTCAACATTGTCAAGGGCTGGTTGTAAAGTAGATGTATCATTTGGGTTGCCGTTAAAGTTCTTCACTCCAACAATTATATTTACTCTAGGCACAACAGCAAATGATACTTTTGATCCAAACTCAAATTTCTTGTGTACTTTGCCCTTTGCAATACAAGAGGTAGATGGTTCATGTAAACTATAGATTTTGTTCTTGTCCAATCTCTTTTGAGATACTACTTTATTTAAATTTATAAGTTGCTCAGTATGTTGTTTTAGAGCTTCTTCGTTTAAGGTCCTCTCAAGTTCCCGTACAAGCCTGCCTGCTATTGTCCTTAATTTGCGCAATGCAGCATTTGCTTCTTTTTTTCGCTTGGGATGATGAGCAAAACGTTGTTTAAGTAACAGTTTTTTCATGGTGCGCTTGTAGGTCTGGCGCTGAATGATGCTTTCCAATTTGGCAATCTTGTTGCATTGCTGGATAACCCTTATCAATAATTTAGCATCTGTGGGATAAGTAATATTCTTTTCTTGTGCTGTTGTATCTATGAGAACATCTTTAGTTCTTATCTCTTTTTTCCTTGTTTGAACCGATAATTGAAATATCTTTTCAGCACCCTCTTCACCTATACGTTTGCGGAAGTGAACCATGTCTGATGGGTCACAGGGATATTCCCACTGAAATTCAGACTCTCCACAAAAATACTGGTAGTAAGGGTTTTGAAGCCACTGCTCCATAACTGTTTCATCACCTAAGTTATAAATCCTTTTTAATAACAGCAGTCCTACCATAGTACGGATTGGTACTCCAGGCTGACCAGTGTGAGAGTACAAAGGGCTGAAACTGTTTTCAAATTCATTCCAATCGATTTGTTGAGATAAAATCACAAGTTCGTGATTAGGATTAATAATCTCTTTTAGTACTGGCCGGAACATGTTTCTTTGACCTTGGTTTGGTAATTTCCCTTTCATTATTCTGCAAGATTTTTATCTAAATTATATAAAACCTTGCAATCTAACTTATGCAAAACATGTGAGTTATTCACTTTTTGCTGTTGATTACCAACAATTTAAAGGGTTCGTAAGGATGGACTAAATAAGATTATATAGTAATTATTCATTACTGGCGTTAATTTAAAAATTGGGTACTATTTAATATCAAAATCAAATTACTTAAAATATATTTTTATGGATTTTAAAAGGATTTATGCAGAATATCTAAAGGTGAAGAAAAACATTTACTCAAGTATTTTTTTAATACTTTCAGCCTGTATTTTAGTTAGCTACTGCTTCCTTCATACCGGCTGCATTAAAGAGACAACATACAGTTCATCTTCAGACTTAAATATCTCACCATGCAACAATTTTGGAACACTACCAATCAGAACCGTTTATCCGGTTACTTTCCCTATGGTGGCTGAAGACGGAGAATTACTTTCATGGGTACAAAACTCTGTTACAAGATATGCCTGTCTTAATTATCCTAATCAGGTTGAATCACAAAATTATAAATGGCCATTAATCGTATATATACATGGTTCCATTGTTACTCCCATGAGTATATATACTTTTGGGAGAAAACTCTTTAACCTTCGCGACGATTATATGCTTTCGGACAATGATTCTGTCAAAGGCTTCATAATACTTTCACCAGAAGGCAGAATAGCTAAACCATGGAAGGGCAACGGTCCTGAGACTGGAGAGGGATTCCATTGGGATGAATGGTACCGCAATCCGGACGAGAATTTAGATGCATTGGCAATTGACCATTTCCTGGATGAGGTTGTCAGCACAGGTAAAGTAGATACTTCACGCATATATGTCTTCGGGTGGAGTAACGGTGCATATATGACTGTCTTGTATAGTACCTGGCGTAGCAGTCTTATTGCAGCCATGGGTCAGTATGCAGGAGGTAATCCGTGGAGCCGTACACCATGTCCTGTTGAGATGACCTATACAAAGCAGGTTCCGTTAATCCTTCTTAGAAACCTGTGTGATGCTCTTGTGCCATGTGATTCTACTAATGCATGGATTAGCACATTGCAATCTCTTAATTGGCCATTCGAGTATCATAGCTTGAATATTTTGGGTGAAATTACCAGTCCAACTAAACCCTGCTCTACAGATCCTGAATGTTCGAAGGATTTAGGCTTAGTCACACATATGCGCTGGCCCAAACAAGAACCATTAGAAGAGATGTTAAATTTTTTCAAATTGCATCTTCTGTCACATTCAAATTAGAATATGCCCTACGAGCGAAGGCTTTCCTTAATGGATGACTTGAAATCTAAAGTTTTTGAGAACAAAGGATGGTTTTTAAAATTTCATTTATAGATTGAGTTTTACATACTGAACCTTTTTGACTGATGAATATATAATCATCTTCATTGAACTTTCATTTTGTTCAGCCAATTTCGGGTTATACCGGGGTTGGCTTTTTTTTTTACTTATACCAATTATGATTCCATATTGCCGATAAATAAATTGAATTATTTTTTTCATTATTGAGGAAGAAAATACTTGAATAGCCATAGCTCTGGAA
>NYYH01000005.1 GCA_002686705.1 Bacteroidota bacterium | reverse complement strand
ACTTTCCTACCCATCTGGCTTACATACCAATCGCCTGATGAAAGCATATAGTTCACAACTCTCACATCAGTTCTGAAATAGCTGGTGATGCTGCTATGCTTGTGAACCCGGTGAGTGTAGAACAAATTGCTTCAGCTATGTTCAAAATTTCAAGTGATAGCGAATATGCCCGCAGTTTAGTTGAGAAAGGAAAATTGCGACGTGAGGATTTTTCTTGGGAAAGAACTTCGGAAAATGTATGGAGATCAATAGAAAAAGTAATATTGAACGATAAATAGACAATTATAATGAATATACTTATACTTGGTAGCGGCGGAAGAGAACATGCTATCGCCTGGAAAGTGGCTCAGAGTCAAAGGGTGAAAAATATTTTTATTGCACCTGGAAATGCAGGTACTCGAAATGTAGGCACAAACATTCCTGTTGATCTCAATGATTTTGATAATATTAAAATGATAGTTATTGAAAATGAGATTGATATGGTAGTTGTTGGTCCTGAGGTACCTCTGGTTGCAGGTATTTACGATTACTTTACAAATGATCCTGTGTTGAAGGACATTCATGTAATTGGTCCATCCAAAGCAGGTGCAATGTTGGAAGGGAGTAAATCATTTGCCAAAATATTTATGGATAAATATAATATTCCTACTGCCGCATATCGTAATTTTAATTCCACTAACTTAGAAGAAGGATTCACATTTCTTGAAAGCTTATCCCCACCTTTCGTTCTGAAAGCTGATGGACTGGCAGCTGGTAAAGGTGTATTAATATTGAACGATGTAGAAGATGCAAAAAATGAGCTTGCATCAATGATCAATGATCAGAAATTTGGTGATGCATCAGCTAATGTGGTAATTGAGGAATTTTTAAACGGTATTGAACTCTCAGTTTTTATTTTAACTGATGGCAAAGACTATGTTATTCTACCCGAAGCAAAAGATTATAAGCGCATTGGAGAAGCTGATACTGGTTTAAATACTGGAGGAATGGGTTCTATATCACCTGTTGCGTTTGCTAATGTGGAATTTATGAGAAAAGTAGAAGATCGTATTATTATTCCTACTGTTAAAGGACTGGCGTCTGAAGGTATTAATTACAAGGGATTTATTTTCTTCGGCTTAATAAATGTTGATGATAATCCATTTGTTATAGAATATAATTGTAGGATGGGAGATCCGGAAGCAGAGTCGGTCATACCACGAATTAAAACAGATATGGTTGACTTATTTGAAGCAACGGCAGTTGGTACAATTGATAAAACAGAAATTGAATTTGATCCACGTACTGCTGCTTCTATTATGTTAGTATCAGGAGGGTACCCGGGTAATTATGATAAGGGTAAAATAATTAGCGGACTCGAGAATGTTAATAACTGTATTTTATTTCATGCTGGAACAGCAACTGATATTGATAATAATTCAATAAAGACTAATGGTGGACGTGTTATGGCTATTACATCCCTGGGAGATAATTTGAGTAAGGCTCTTGAACTTGCTTATTCAAATGCTGATATGATTAACTTTGATGGGAAATATGTACGGAAAGATATTGGCTTCGATTTAACATAATACTCATAGCAGTCTACGAAGTTTCTTTAATATTCAACTTCAGATAAACAGAAATTGTAAATGATAAGGTTTTTTAGCACCGGATATATTTCACGATACATACTGTTGATTTTATTCGGATTAATAATTTGGACTCCATCCTTAGTCTTCCCAACTTTATACACCGGAATTTCAAGCTTTGCGTATAATCAAATTCTATTTCTTACTGCCCAAAATATCTATTTGCTATCTTTTGCTTCGTTTTTTATAACTTTATTAACGGCATTCTTGCTAAACAAATGTGCTATTGATAATGGCTTAAGTGGAAAGATAAGCACATTAATAGCATTGATTTATATATTGTTAACCAGTTCACTGTCTGGAGAATCTCATAACAATCCTGTAATATGGATTAACTTCCTATTGGTTTTTGTAGTAGGAAATCTTATGCGTCTTCCTTGTGTTAATAATACGATTCCAGTAATCTTTAATGCAGCATTCTTAATTGGTCTTGCTTCGCTTTTTTATTCCCAACTAGTATTTCTAGTATTGCTTATTTGGGTATCCATTTTTATTCATCGAATAGTGACTTGGAGAAACCTCGTTGTAACCCTTATTGGTACTATTCTTCCTTACTTTCTGTTGCTTACATTATTTTTTGCAATGGATATATTACTGGAAGAATCATATGTGCTTTTTGATTCATTACAAATTGATACTAAAATTGTCTTTATGTCTGATCCAGTTGAGATAGCAGTATCAGTAATTTGGCTTTTAATAATAATTATTTCGGCAGTAGGTGTTGCAAATCGCTTACCCGAAAAGAACATAACCCTCCGCAGGAATTTAATAATTACATATTTTTATATTGGTACGGTATTATTAATTCTGATAATATTTACTAAATCACTTGTGTCAACTTTGCTTTTTTGTATTCCTACAGCACTCTTAATTGGGCATTGGTTAAGCAGTATCAGAAAAACACGTTGGTACGATATTACTTTATCATTAGTATTGATTCTTATAATCTTGAATCAATACTTATATCTTTTATTTAGCTTATACGATGGCTAAATTGCTAAACTTTTAGAGCTATTCATTCAACTTCATTACAATGCTAAAAAACAGCTTTACAAATAATTACATAGAAGCCGGTTGTGATGAAGCAGGTAGGGGATGCCTGGCCGGACCGGTTTTTGCCGCTGCCGTTATATTACCTAAGGATTATCGGAATAAACTACTTGACGATTCGAAAAAGTTAAATATAAAAACAAGGGAGAAACTAAGATTTGAAATTGAAAAGGATGCACTAGCCTGGGCAGTAGATTCATATTCTCCACTAGAAATAGACGAAGTTAATATCCTGAATGCTTCGATATATTCCATGCACCGAGCATTAAAAAAACTGAAAATAAAACCGGAGCTCTTGCTTATAGACGGAAATCGATTCAAACAATATCAAAATATTCCTTTTCATTGCATTGTAAAAGGCGATGGAAAGTATTTGTCAATTGCCGCAGCTTCGATATTAGCAAAAACCCATCGTGATGAATATATGTTAGACGCTCACTTACACCATCCAGTATATCATTGGAATACGAACAAAGGTTATCCTACCCTGCAACATAAGCTTGCCATACAGGAGTATGGAATTACTGATTACCACCGTAAAACATTTAATTATAATTTGCAATTGAAGTTGGATTTTTAAATCTGTTGCACATTCTTCATGCTTAAACCAATCCTTTTTCTCTCATTATCAACATCAAGTACTTTTACTGTGACTTGCTGATTTATTCTAAGATAATCAGATGGATTTGACACATATTCATTAGCAATTTGACTTTTATGTAGCAAGGCCGACTCTTTTATGCCCAAGTCTATAAAGGCGCCAAAAGCTGTAATGTTTGTTACCGTTCCCTGTAATACCATTCCTGCTGATAAATCGGTAATACTTTTTATATTACTGTCAAACTTAAATGTTCTGAATTTTTTTCGAGGATCTCTCCCGGGTTTCTCAAGTTCATCAAGAATATCTTTTATAGTGAGGAGACCTATATTTTCATCTGCAAGTTCAGATATATTTATTGATGACCTGAGTTGTTTATCTCCAATAAGTTGTTCTGGTTCTACTCCTTGTGTTTTTGCAATTTTTTTAACTATAGGATATTGCTCGGGATGAACTGCAGTTGAATCAAGAATATTGTCACCATCTTTTATTCGTAGAAAACCTGCTGCCTGTTGGAATGCCTTATTTCCAAGACCTGTTACTTTTTTTAATTCCTCTCTGTTATTAAAGTTGCCATTTTGATTTCTATAATCAATAATCTGCAAGGCCAGTTTTGATCCTAATCCAGAAACATAAGTTAACAACTCTCTACTAGCCGTATTTAGATTCACCCCAACTTTATTTACGCACAATTCAACAGTTGATTGTAATCCTTGTTTTAATAACTTCTGATTCACATCATGTTGATACTGGCCAACCCCAATCGATTTTGGATCAATCTTTACAAGTTCGGCAAGTGGGTCAAGCAGCCTTCTTCCAATAGAAACAGCACCTCTAACTGTTACGTCATATTCAGGAAATTCCTCACGTGCATTGGATGACGCAGAGTAAACAGATGCTCCATCTTCATTAACCATAACAGCAATAATATCACGACTAAATCTCATTCGTTCAATTAGTTGCTCCGTTTCACGTCCTGCAGTGCCGTTGCCAATAGCAATAGCTTCGATGTTATGAGAATCAACAAGATTATTAATTTTTTTCAT
This sequence comes from Bacteroidota bacterium, assembly GCA_002686705.1. Next base: position 36,298 of record NYYH01000005.1, on the reverse strand, counting down.
TGCCATCTTCATATCCCTCTGTGGTGGATGTGGGTATATAGTGTCGTTATGAAGTAAACTACCATTTTTGTCAAGACAAACAATCTTACATCCAGTACGAAAACCCGGATCAATTGCTAGCACTCTTTTTTGTCCCAAAGGTGGTGAAAGAAGTAGCTGTTGTAGATTATCACAAAATACTTTAATTGAGGCTTCGTCAGTTTTTTCTTTAAGATTAGAACGCAACTCTGTTTCAAGAGATGGAAATAACAATCTTTTTGTAGAATCAACAATTGCCAGTTCCTTTTGATTTGTTGTATCATTATTATTCTTCAACAATCGTGAAGTAAGAATATGTATAGCAGTTTCCAGTTCAGGTTGTATTTTAATTTTTAAAAATCCTTCCTTTTCGCCCCTAAAAACTGCCAGTAGTCTATGTGATGGTGCTTTTCTTGCAATCTCTCTCCAGTCGAACCAAGCCTCATATTTTTCGCCCCGATTGTTATCGTGGTCAGTTTCTTTTCCCTTAACTGCTTTTGAGATCAGTATACTATCTTTTTCAAAAAGTGTACGTAGCTTCTGACGAACCCATTGTCGCTCACTTAACCATTCGGCAATTATATCCCGGGCACCACTCAAAGCATCATCGATATTATTTACACCTGATTTTACAGAAACATATCGTTGGGCAACTTCTTCTACATTGCTTAGGTTTTCCGACATGATCATCTTTGCCAAGGGTTCAAGACCTCTACCTTGAGCAATTACTGCGCGTGTTTTTCTTTTAGGTTTGAATGGAAGGTAAATATCTTCAATCTCGGCAAGTGTTTGTGATGAAGTTACCTGTTGTTTAAGTTCTGCTGTGATTACTCCCTGTTCTTCAAGTGAATTTAAAACTGTTTTTTTCCGTTCCTCAAGTTGGAGATGCCTGTAATACAGTTTTTCCAATTCCAACAGCTCAATGTCTGTCAGTTCCCCTGTTCTCTCTTTACGATATCGAGCTATAAAGGGGATAGTGGCACCATCAACTATTAGTTCAATTGCATTGGTAACTTGCCAATCGGCAACATTAAGAGTAGTTGCAATTTGTGAAGCAAATGAAGTCAAAATATTGTAAATGTTAATTACTGATTAATATTAACTCAAATTAAAGTATTTTATTCGAAATTTAGAAAAAAATGGAAATATGGGTATAGGGAAATAGCTGATAAAATTAATATCTTTATACTCTTATACCTTTATTACCTAATAAGAGTAATTGTTCCCGTGTTCTTTATATCAATACTCGACTGTATTCCACTTTCGAAGCTTGTGAAAACTGAAGAATACACATATGTGCCTAACGGTGCAGGTGATCCATTAACATTGCCGTCCCAACCTTCAGTAGGATTATCTGATTCAAAGATCATCTGCCCCCATCTATTAAATATTCTAAGCTGGAATTTTGCAATCGCTCCAATATTTCCCATTACAGTAAATGTTTGGTTTTCAGCTATGCTGCTTGTCGGTTTAAAAGCAGTTGGATAGGCTAATGAAGCAAACTTAATGTAAACAGCATCAGTATTTGTACAACAATTAAGATCAGTTACTGAAACAGAGTATAGTCCTTCTGCGGTCACATCTAAATATTGACTAGAGCTTCCACCAGGTGTCCATGTGTAAATATCGAAACCTTCACCGGCATCTAGCCTAATTGATGAATTAGGAAGAATGTAAATGGTGTCGTTTCCCATTCCAATGTCAACACTAGGCAATGGATTTATTATAACATTTTCTGTAAAGATATAATCAATACCGTCGTAAGTCTCAGTAAGTTCAACATCATAGGTTCCTGCATCACTAAATATGTGTTTTGGTTTCATTAAATCAGTAAGAATACTCGTTCCGCCTGAATCTTTAAAATCCCAAGAAGGATCAATGTTTGCTGTATTGCGTATTTCAAAATCAGTAGTATCGTTAAGGCATTGATTAAAATAAAAGAAATGAGGTATGTTGAGAAAATCAGTTACAAAATCAGGTAAGCCAGCCAGACCATTGGCACCATTAAGGAACAAACCATTATTGCCAACATGATCTAATTCATTGTAATTACATCCTAATCCTATTCTATCGGGGTTATAAATAACACCTAAATAAGGTTTTCCTGTTGTATTACCTCGTGTAGATTTGCTAAGATAAATTTTGCCATCAACTCCAAGCTGTAGTGCCTGCATCAAACTATCGGCAGGTGAAGAAGATATTGTGCTAAAATAAAAACTATTAATAACAACTGGTGAGGAAAATGGTTGATTTCCAGTAATGTCAAATTGATAAAGGTAAGACGAATCACTTACCAAGGGTGAAGTAGTTATATAAAGTTTAGTGTTATCCGGTGAAAATTCAAGTCCTGAGGGATAATAATATGCTCCTGTATTACTGGTTGCAGGGTTTGATAATACGCCTGTTGCCTTATCAAAATCAAGGATTTCAATAATACCATCAGCAGGAAGTACAAGTCCTATTTTGGTGCCATCTGAGGAAGCTTTCATGTAACCACGCTGATTATTAACATCACCTGTGTGAATAGTTCCTGTCTCACTTACCACAGGTGTAGTCACAACACCGGTTGTGTCAATAAGGTATGAATAGAAATTTTTTCCTTTGCCTGGTCCAAAGCCATGAAAAATAACCCAATAATTACTTCCATTTTCATGTTTAACGGCGCTTATTTTCTGGGAATTTTCATTAAATAGTAGATTATTCTTGCTAGTTACAGTACCATATCCACTATTTGTAAAATCAACAACAGAATAGTTAACACCGTCAACATATATTGGACTTATAAACATGTCGGTTGTAAAAATAAAATACTGTTTACTATTTCCAGGATTTGGAATAATTATTGACGACTGACTTGCAAAATTATTACCGTTAAGGCCGCTTCCATTGTCCATTTTAAATAAACCTTGATTCCAGACATTTAAGCCATTCGAGAAGAACAACAAATTTCCACTTTCATCAGAAATTGAGGATACACCATATGGAGTGTTGTAATTAATGTTTGTTGGAGATACAATCAGAGGGTACTGTGTGAAATCAACTCTTGCCTTCTTTCCAAATATCCATTGGTCGGCCTGATGTGGTTTTTTATAATTACAATTATTTTCCTGTGCAAACAAATAAGGTGAAGAAATAAGAAAAGCAACAATAAAATATGTTAACTGTAGTAAGCAGTATTTAGTTTTCATTCGGTAATTTCTGTATAATTGATCAATATTTTTTTACAAAAACAAACTAATATTGTTTAATAAGTTTGGTATTATAAACGCCAAGTTTATGCACAACATTAACAACGTATATTCCTTTAGGAAGTTGTTTTAACGAGAATTTTTCTTCTAATAATCCGTTTGAAATAGTCAAGTCATTTTTCTGCCAAATTATTTTTCCCTGAATATCAGAAAATGAAATACTTATATTTCCTGTTAAACCCTTTACGGTTATCTGCGCATTATCTGTTGCAGGGTTTGGAATGACGGATATAAAATTAGATAAATTGTTATTTTCTTCCACACCAATACTGCATTCTTCAAAATCGAAAAATACAATAAGAGTATCTCTTCCCATACAATAAGTTACAGGATTTTCAGCAGATACCCAGTATGTCTCGAAAGCCACCCAGTTTCCATTTGTTGAACCGATAACTGTTTGTGAAGTAGCTGCATTTGACCAAAGATAATTCATTAAAGGAGGATTAAGCGGGTCTCCTGCATCCAGTAGTACTGAATCTCTAACACAAACCTTAATAGTATCTTCTGCCCAAATTGTAACGTCAGGTGGAATTAAATCAACAACAGGCGTATGATTAACAACGATTGTTATTTCTGCAATTACTATTTTAAATGTATCATCTACTTCAATTGTGTAGGTAGTTGTTTGCCATGGACTGACAACAGGAGATTCCAATGTAGATGAAAAACCTGTTACATCCGACCATAAATAAGTATAACTTCCACCACCACCCGTTGCGTTGGGGAATAGGTTTATACTTTCACCCTGACAAATAACATTGTTTGGAGCTGAAGAGGTTGGATATGCGCTTAATTGATCACCACCCAATAATACGAACATGTTATCTGGTATACTTGAACATCCATTAGCATCATTAACTGTTAAGAAAAACTCGGTGCTTTCATCGAGGACAACTGTTTGTGCGTGTAATAATGTTGGATCAACAAGTGAGTTTACAGGTGTCCATAAATATTCATAAACACCTGAACCACTGCTAACAGATGAGCCATTAATTGTTGTTGATGTTCCTACTGTAATGGTAATGTCATCTCCTGCGTTCCCAATGGGTCTAGGTTTAACTTCAACGGTTACAGAAGATTGGACAGTATTTTGCCCATCAAATACAGAAACAATATATGTAGTTGTAACTTGAGGAAAATCCGATGGCTCTTTAATACTTGCTGTAAACCCAGCAGGATCGGAAGTCCAGGTATATTCATTATTACCTGAACCGCCTGAAGGCAATGCATTTAGATTAACTATATCGTCTTGACAAATTACCATTGGATTAGCAGTTGCTGTTACAGCGAGTGCACCTCCTGTAACAATTACTGTCATGCTATCTGCACTTGTACAACCAGAACTTGCATCTGTAACATTTAATTTAAACACCTCGGTTGCACCAAGCGAAACAGTTGTTGGATCGACAATTGTTGGATCCTCTAATAAATTTTCAGGAACCCAAAGTAGGTCATAATCGCCAGACCCCCCACTAACATCTCCATCAAGCTGTGTTGTCCAGCCATTTGGTATTGTTATATCCTCACCTGCGTTAACCGAAGCTGCACTAAAAACAGTAACAGATTTGGTAATAGATCTTTCGCATTGCATGAATCCGGTGTATGTTGTTAACGTAACATCATAATCACCTACATCACCATAAATATGCTCTTGATCAGGTCCAACGCCCTGTTGCCCATCTCCAAATTCCCAGTTCCATGTAGTTATTGATGAAGTAGTTGGATCAACCGTTGATTGGTCAAAAAAGAAAGTAGTATCTCCAAAACAAGCATCATTGAAGTCGAATTCAGGATCAGGAAGTGCGTTTATAACAACTGTAGTCTCAACTGGGTCACTAGGGCTGCCACTAACAGTAATAACAAGTTGGTAAACACCTGCGTTTTCAAGACCTACATCCATAATCATTGGGTTTTGTAGTGTTGATGTGAAACCCGCTGGACCTGTCCAAAAATAAGTAGCATTATTTACAAAATCGGCAGTTAATAGTAAGTTGTCGTGAACACATAAAGGACCATTGTTGGAAATCGGAGGTGGTACTATAGTGCAATCAGTTTCACCTGTTCCAGACACTTTTTCGAATGTAATGTTGCATGGTTGATTTGAATAGTTTGTAATTAGCAATATATAATATTCACCAACCTGGCCATTTTGTATATTACAGTACTCCGACCAACTTGTTGAATAGCTACAATCCTCAACCATATTAGCCGTAAGCGAAGATGTACATGGATCGTAGGGATCGGTAAATGGTCCCCAGCAAATAAAGTCGATATCATATGCAGGAGTACTATACATATGGATATTTATATTTCCTGCTACTGCAATCTTCATATGATACCATGCAGGATTAGGCTGTGTTAGTAAACATCCGTAATAGGGACCTGATTGTGCTGTTCCTGAATTTACACCAGCTGGAAATGTGTAAATATTACTGGTGCAGAATGGATCGGAAATTTCGCACATCGCAGCTTGACTATATGTGCTGCCAACAAATGAAATTAGTAGTATTATTAGAATTGATAATTTTTTCATCGTAGAGATTTTGCCGATACGTAACTATTTTTTAGAATATTTGTCGTGCTGGATTAACCAAAGTCTTAATTGTTCTTCGTTCAATTCCAGTAATTCAGTTTTTGTTTGAACTAGAAAATCGTTAAATAGGTTATTTACATCTTCTTCAGATATATTTAGGGTATTATTCACCAAAAAGAAGTAGAATCCAGTATTCTTATCAGAACCAATATTAACAAGATTATTGTTTGAAAAGCTTAGCTCCAATATTCTAATTTCTTCATATGTTGATAAAAGTTTTCTAACGTCAACAGCAAAATATGAGTTTTTCTCATCAATAAAGATTTTCGCACTAATATTGTTTTTAAAATCCGTAGTCTCAGCTTTGGCTGATAATTCTGTTGTAGATAAACTAGCTTCTTTTCCCTTATAATTATCATCCTGTGCATACAGCAAAACTGTGAAAGATAAAGAGAATAGCAAGGTAAAAGTTATAGTAAGACTTTTAATCTTCGCAATTAAAACCATGATGATGTTATTTAGTTTTGATTAATTGAGCGCTAAAATACACTAATTTTGAATTTCCCTATTAGAAGAGCTGAGTAAAACTAACAATGGTTCGATTGATCAAAATATCCTATTAAAACAAACCAAGTTTTTTGTCTAAAACAAAACTAGAGGAATTAATAGCTGGTTGAAGGTTTATAACTTTCAACTGTCATCAAAAAACTATGGAAAATAATTATGCGAGAATGTATAGCAAGACAGGGTTTGATAATAGTGAAAAATAATATTTCAATATGATAGGCAATTTTTCATATCCTCAATTTTGAAAGGTTTTGTAAGAAAATCATTCATACCAACATCGAAGCTTTTTCTTTATCTTCTTTTAGTGCATTTGCTGTTAAAGCAATTATACGAATAGGCTCTTTTTTATTATCTTTTTCCCATTCCCTAATCATCTTTGTTGCCAGAAAGCCATCCATTACAGGCATTTGAATATCCATAAGCACAACATCATAAGGGTTTTTCATATACATATCAACCGCAATTTTACCATTATCTGCGATAGTAACATTATGACCTAGTTGTTTAATTATTCCAAGAGCTATTTTTTGGTTAATTAGGTTATCTTCAACTAACAGAACATTAAATGAAATACTATCATTTTTCTGAGAATCTACTTTTTCCAGATTTTTATCAGGAACCTTCAATGAGTTACCAAGTAATACATCAAACCAAAAAGTGGATCCTACTTTAGGTTTGCTGATAACGCCAATATTCCCATTCATTAATTCAACAAGGCTTTTTGAAATTGCTAATCCTAAGCCTGTCCCTCCATATTCTCGCTGTGTAGTTTGATTTAGCTGACTGAACTGCTTGAAGAGTTTGCTTAGCTCTTTTTTATGAATACCAATGCCTGTATCAATTACTTTAAATCCGATTTTATGCTTACTATTTTGTTTGCCGATATATGAAATTATAACCTCGACTTTTCCGTTTTTGGTAAATTTTACAGCATTATTAGTAACGTTGAGAAGGATCTGCTTCAGTCTCATTGAATCACCCATTACATATTGAGGTACTTGCTTATCAATATTAAGTACTAATTTGTTGTTTTGATCTTTTGACTTTAGATCAAGCATTGATATTATTTCTTTCGCAACATTGTGTAAATCAAAACTGCGGTTTTCTAATTTTATTTGCCCGGCTTCAATTTTTGATATATCTAATATATCATTAATTATTACAAGGAGGTTATTGCCAGAAATCGACATAATATTAACTAAGTCGAACTGATCTTGGGTTAATGGTGTTTGCTTTAGTAGTTCCGAAACTCCTATTATTCCATTCATAGGTGTTCGAATCTCATGTGACATTGTAGCCAGAAATAAGGACTTGAGAAGATCCTTTTTTTCAGCTTTTTCTTTTTTAGAAAGTGGTTTTGGTTTAGTGTCAACCTTTATTTCTTCCCAGTTTACAGGTATGGACAATGTGAAAGTTGATCCTTCTCCATGTTTACTTTTAAGATGAATTTTACCTCCTAGTAGTTTGGCAAGTTCACGAGAAATTGAGAGTCCTAATCCGGTACCTCCAAATTTCCTGGAAATACTACCATCTGCTTGTTGAAAGGCTTCAAAGATTTCGAGTTGTTTATTTTCAGGGATACCGATTCCTGTATCAATAACAGATATACAGATCGTATTTTGTGGATTGTTGTTTTTATCTTGAGAAGTGTGGAACTTTAGAGTGATACTGCCTTTTGATGTGAATTTCAGTGCATTAGACATGAAATTCTTCACTATCTGTTCTGTCTTTTGCTGGTCAGTTGAAATCACAGCTGGTACATTATTATCAATCAATATTTTAAAATCGATATTTTTCTGACTTGTGCCATGTTTAAAATAATCGCGGATATTTTCGCTTATGCTTTCAATCTTAACCTTCTCTATGTTCATAGCCATTTTACCGGATTCAATTTTCGATAAATCAAGGATATCATTGATCATGGTTAATAAATCATTCCCGCTCTTATAAATTATCTCTGCTGATTCAACTTGCTCGTCAGTCAGGTTTTTATCCTTATTTTGAGATAAACTTCCAGACAAAATCAGTAAGCTGTTTAAAGGTGTTCGAAGCTCATGTGACATGTTTGCAAGAAATTCAGATTTATATTTACTTGCAACCTCTATTTCTTTTGCCTTTTGTTTTAATTCTTCTCCTGCATTCTCCAATTCAAGATTCTTATTGCTGATGTCAAGCTTTTGTTGCTCAAGGAATTTTATTTTTTCCTCGAGTTCTTCGTTAGTAACTCTCAATTCTTCTTGCTGTGTCTGAAGCTCTTCTTCAGATACTTTTAAGGCATTTGTTTGCTCTTCTAACTCATTATTGGTTTGCAAGAGTTCTTCCTGTTGAACTTTTAATTCTTCGGCCTGAGATTGAGTTTTTGTTAGCATTACTTTCATCTCTGTTCGCGTATTTATGGAGTTAAATGCAAGGGCAATATTTTCCGAAATTTGTGATAAGAAGTCAAGTTTTATTCGTGTTATTTCTTTAGTGCTGCCTATTTCAATAACAGCAATCACCTTTTTTTGATAAACTAAAGGCATAACAACAATAATAGTTGGAGTTACCTTGCCTAATCCCGATTTTATAGTCAGGTAATCATCAGGTACATCATTAAAAATCAGCATCTTCTACTCAAAAGCAGCTTGCCCAATTAATCCTTGTCCAACTTTGAACTTGGGTGCATTTGATTTATCGAGATTAGATGAGTAAGAACTTGTTAATTCCAGTACTTCGTTATTATTAGAAAAAATTGTTGCAATTTGAATATCAAGTATTGCTGCAAGTGAAATTAAGAGTTGATTGCCGAGATCAGTTATTGTCTTTTCTCCTTGTAATAACTCACTTATTCTTACGATGGAAGTTTGCATCCATTGATTTCTTTCATTTGTATTTCTTAGTTCCAACAAATTTTTTCTCATTTGCAACAAAGCATTCCCAAGTACATCACTATCACTAAGTGGATTGTATTTTTCATCTAGTTTACCTTTACCTATATTTAATGCAAATTCAGCGTTTACTTTTAGAGAATGGGAAAGTTTTTTCAAAGCAAGAGCCATTTCAGATAACTCGTCATGTGTTTTAATTTCAAATACATCAATGTTCTCAATATCTCCAGTTGACAATTGATTAAGAATCTTTGTAGTTTTAATAAGTGGTTTAGAAATTCTTCTAGCAATAAACCAAATTAGAAGTGCCAAAAGGAGGATACCAACAAATCCTACTAATACTGATATTGTAAAGGTTCTATCTGCTTTTTGTAATATCACATCAGATGGAACTATTATAATAATATACCAGGTATCAGATGATACACCCGGTTTAAATGGTGCAAATGAAATAAATAATTTATTTGTTCCATCCGTTGTTTCTGTGAAAGAAAATGCTTTTCCAGAATTAACCATTCCCTCAATGTCGAGATTAGCAAATTTGCTAAATTCGGTATCGTATATTGATGTGTTTTCAAGAGTGCTATCAGGGTGTGAAATAATTACACCTTTTGCAGAGATCATACTCGCATAACTTCCTTTGAAAGGATTAATATTTTCAACTATATCATGGAACCTGTCAAGTTCAACATCTGATCCAGTAAGTCCAATAAATACGCCATTATCCATGAGAGGTATAGCAATACTAGATTCCAGTATTTGGTTTTCCTGTTGGTCAGTATATGAATAAAGATAAGGTTCAGTCAATACTTCTCTCGGGTTATTTTTAATGTCGTAATAAATACCTCCAAGGTTTAATTCTCCAACTTCAAGTATTTCGGCTTGATAGAGTAGTTCGTCTCCTTCTCTGTAGTATGTGTATCTCTCCCTTCCGTTTTCTTCATTAAAATTTGGATCGATGGCATTCAATTCCCAACTAGTCCAAACAGAATAAAATTGCGGATTTTTAATGAGGATATCTTCCATTATTTAATTATAAATCACCACCCATTGTTCTTTGTCAATATCTTTAAATCCACTAAAGGCATTTGTCAGTGAACGACATGTTGCTATATCGTTATCTAATTCTGCTTTTACTTGATTCGCATATTGCTGTGCAGTTGCATTCACAAATTTTTCGGCATCCTCTATCGCATTATAATTCGTATTTGTAATTATATAACCCAATGTAGCTATAAAAATTAGTACTGCAGTTACTAATATAGATATCAATAACTTAGATTGTATTGAAATGTGTCGGCGATGGCTTGGATTATTGTTCATATTCAAGAATTAGTGAACTCGATAAATATATATAGAATCTGATATCAAATATATATAATATAATCATTATAGGATGATGTCTATCTTGTTGAAATTGTTTCTTGGATGCATCTATGCTAAGAATAAATCCAATTATTAGTTAAAATAGTGAATTTAGAAATCCAGACGCAAAAGAATTTCATTACTTTGCAAATATGGAGATAAGGAATAATTTATTGGCGGAATTGAAAAAGAAATATCTTAATGACCTATTAAATTATTATGATGAAAAAGAAGCTGAGCAGCTATTGACAATCTTAATTGAACATTTTTTTGAGATAAGTCGTAATGAATTAATCATAAATTCCAACCATCGCCTTAGTGAATCAGAGATACTTAAGCTTCACAAGGCTTATAAAGAGCTTAAGCAATACAAACCTGTACAATATATTACAGGCGTTGTTGAGTTTCACGGACTAAAGATAAAAGTTAACTCTGCTGTTTTGATACCGCGGCCCGAAACAGAGGAGTTGGTACAATTGGTTACAGACCTCGAAACCAGCATGGATTTGATTGTACTTGACACAGGAACTGGTAGTGGATGTATTGCCATTGGATTGTCAAGTCTCCTAAAGAGGGCAAATATTCATGCTTCTGATATATGTGAAAATGTAATAAATATTGCTCGAAAAAATGCTGAATTAAATAATCAACATATATTGTTTCATATTCACGACATATTAAATAATGAAGAACCATTACTGGATAGAAACGGAGAGAAAGTTATGTTCGATATTGTTATTAGTAATCCTCCTTATGTTACTCTTGAGGACAAAAAAAAGATGCATCCCAATGTAATTGATTATGAGCCTTCGAGCGCATTATTTGTGACAGATGAAAATCCTTTGGAATACTATTTGTCTATATTACAATTCTGTGAAAAGAATCTAGTGCTAGGAGGTAGATTATATTTTGAAATAAATGAAGGGATGGGGGACGAAGTGGTTTCACTATTAAAAAGATGCAATTATTCGGATATTGTGTTGAGGAGAGATATAAATGGGAAGTTCAGATTTGTTTCTTCAAAAAAAGGAAATACATAAATTGTTAAATATAAATGCGATTTAATTAGAAAATAGCTAACAAATTACTAATTCTCTATTTGCAGTTTCTCAAGAAATTTAGTAGTTAGTCGATAAATTCCCGGACTTGAACTTTCTCGTGGCCCTGCAACATTTAACACTGATATTTTATATTTCGATAACCATTCTCTAATCTGCCCTTCTACATAAGTTTGTTCATCATGAAGATTTATTGTCATCAATGGTTTACTCATACCAGTTGCAATATCAAGAGTCAACTTTGTGCCTTTGTCCATCTCATTTTCATAAATGATAATTGTACCATCACTATCCCTAACATTTAGCTTCGACCTTTCTTCATAATTTGAGGTTATAGACTCTTTTAAAGGATATTTATCCGGTATAATCCCGTCCTCCGCTAACCTTCCAGTAGGGCACCATCCACCACATTGTATTCCATAGCTTAGAGCAAAATCAAGGGCAGCCCGATCAACACCTGACTGCCCTCCGCTTATGATTCTTAATCTCTGGAAAATCATTTAATGTTTTTGTAGTCAACAAAATCCCGTTGCGACTTGTATAGATTTACACCATGCAATGCCAGGTGCTTACTCTCATTTATAATATTCATAAACAAAATACTGTTCTTTGTACCAACAACAGCGTTCTTAATACGCTTAATCTGTTTTTTATTATCAACTTCAATTTGTTCAATTAGTCTTACAAGGAGAGATTGAATTTCATTTTGTGTACTATAATCTCCTGATTCAATGCTGGATGCAATCTTTGAGATTAATTGTGTTAACATTATGTTAATCTGTTTTAATTCATCAATCTGCTCTTTTGTAAGTGGTTTGTGGTTGTTATCAACGTGCTCAAATACGGGATTGTTAATAAATGTCATTGAATGTAACATTTCACGCATAAAGTCGAGTACCTGAACAAAGTAATATGCGGTATCTTCTGACCCTTCTCGGAGTTTATCAACAATAACATTAATATTATCCTTAAGGTATTTTGTTTTTGTGGTTGTAGAATCTAGTTCGCGTTTTATTTTTTTCAGTTCTTTTATATTTTCATGTTCTAATCCTTCAATTGTTGCACTATAAGCTGCAATTATTTTTTTAAGATTCTTGGTAATGGTCCTTATCGATTTATCAGCAATATTTTCTTCTGACAGAGTATGCACATCTTGTGCGTCCTCATCACTTTCTTCTGTTGTTTTCTTGTGGTAAATATGTGAACGATAGAGAATATAACCAACTATAATTACCATGCCAAAAATACTATACAATCCACCATAGTTAAATATATAAACCATTATAAATGCTACAGTGAAGGCACTAATCGCTGTTAAAAACCAACCACCAATAACTGCGATTACTCCTGAAATACGGTAGACAGCACTTTCTCTGCCCCAAGCATTATCAGCAAGAGATGTACCCATCGCGACCATAAATGTGACATATGTAGTTGAAAGAGGTAATTTTAAAGATGTACCAAAAGCAATGAGTACACTGGCAACGGTAAGGTTTACTGATGCTCTTATAAGGTCGAATGCAGGTGGGTCCTTCTCTATCTTTTTTTCTTTTATAGGCTCGAACTGCTTTTCAATTATCCCAACGAATGAACCCGGAAGTGCCCGTTTTATGTTGTTTGAGGCATGCAAGGAGGAGCGTACAAGTGCTTTGGAAATCCATGTTGCTTTAAACCTTTCTTCACCTTCATCTTGTCGGCTAAGGTCAATAGATGTTTTAAGCACTGATCTTGCTTTTTTTGATAAGTAAAGTGTAAGTACCATTATTCCTCCAGCTAACAATAAAAATATTTCTGGCGTAGGTACTTTACCTCCCAAAGCGGTCATTAAAAATCCATCAGGAGCCGCACCCTGCGAGTTTTGGAATATCTCCCATGAATTAAAACCTGCAATAGGTACACCAATAAAGTTTACCAAATCGTTTCCTGCAAATGCCATGGCAAGCGAAAACGTACCAACTAATACAATAATCTTTAATATATTTATTCGGAAAATCCAATATAGCAATTGAAGTAAAATCGTCCAGCCAATTAAGCTATAAAAAATAATAATAAGACTATTTTCTTTTATCCATTCTTTAGCATCTACTGACATAAAAGAAGCACCCTTGGCACCTTTTATAAGGATAAAATAAGTTAGTGCAGTAAATGCTATTCCACCCCAAATTGCTCCAATATATTTAATACGTTTTTTAAAATTAAATGAGAACGCTATCCTGGTTAAATACTGAATTATTGCCCCAACTGAAAATGCAACACCAACTGACAGGAGAATACCTGAAATAATTGCAAGAGCTTTTGAAGAGTTAATAAACTGGCCAATAGTCATACCACCATCGCTAATCAATAGCTTGATAGAAGCCATACCTACAGCTGCACCCAATAACTCAAAAACAATAGAAACGGTTGTTGACGTAGGTAATCCCCAAGTATTATATGCATCCAGCAAAAGAACATCCGTTACCATTACAGCCATGAAAATTATCATTATCTCGCTGAAATAGAACTGCCCGGGATTAAAAATACCCTTTCTAGCTACTTCCATCATGCCACTTGAGAAGACTGCTCCAATCAATATTCCGATTGCAGCAACAAGCATTATTACTTTGAAAGAAGCAACTTTTGATCCAACTGCCGAATTTAAGAAGTTAACAGCATCGTTACTTACACCTACAATTAAGTCTGAAGCAGCTAATAAGAATAATACAACAACAATTACTAGATATACAGTTTCCAATTTTTATTAGTTTAAATATATCTTGCAAGATTATACAAACTAATAATTGGATGGATGATTACAATATTAACAAATTGTTAAGTTTCAGGTTCAAGGAATAAATGCTTAAATGTTGACATTCTATCATTCCATCATTTAAGCATTTATGCATTCTATTATTAATTAATAATTCCTCTAAAACTCAGGTTTCATTCCAAGGTTATACATCATAAAGCCATACATATCAGCAGCTTCACTAATTTGTTTGTCAGTGGGTTTGCCAGCACCATGACCAGCTTTAGTTTCGATTCTGACTAAAATAGGATTTTTCCCACCATTAGCTTCTTGAAGAGTAGCCATAAACTTAAAGGTGTGTGCAGGTACAACTCGGTCATCATGATCAGCTGTTATTGCAAGTGTAGCAGGGTAGTCAACTCCTTTCTTTATATTGTGTAATGGAGAATAACCATGTAGATATTTAAACATTTCTTCGTTATCATCGCTACGCCCATAATCTGCAGCCCAGGCCCAGCCAATAGTAAAATTATGGTAACGAAGCATATCCATGACACCAACAATTGGAATAGCAACTTGAAATAATTCAGGTTGTTGAGTCATACAAGCTCCCACAAGTAACCCTCCATTTGATCCACCAATTATTGCAAGTTTATCAGATGAAGTGTAATTATTTTTGATGAGATATTTTGCTGCATAAACAAAATCATCGAAAACATTTTGCTTTTGTAACAGAGTTCCTGCTTCATGCCATTTCTCACCGTATTCACCACCACCTCTTAAATTTGCCATCACATAAATTCCACCCTGTTCAATAAAAACAGACCGGCTAATACTGAAACTTGGTGTAAGACTAATGTTAAACCCGCCATATGCGTAAAGCATGGTTGGATTGTTACCATCCATTTTTATTCCCTTTTTATGAACAATAAACATAGGTATTTTGGTGCCGTCCTTACTTTCGTAGAATACCTGGTTTGTAACATAATTTTCTGGTTCAAAGTCAACTTCCGATTTATGCATCACTTCTGAAACTCCTGCCGTTACATCATACTTGTAAACACTAGAAGGGAATGTAAATGATGTAAAACCGTAAAAGGCTGTGTTTTTATTTTTTTCACCATTAAAGCCTGATAATGTTCCTATTGCAGGTAGTTCCAACTCTCTTACAAATGTCCCGTCGAGATTGTAAAAATAAGCTTTACTACTTGCGTCTTTTAAATATTGTGTAAATAGCATTTCACCAACTAACGATGCATTATTAAGAACAGTTTCCTTTTCAGGAATAAGGACTTTCCAATTTGCAGGATCATCATTATTATAAAGAGTAAGCACTAGTTTCTGATTAGGTGCTTCATGGTTTGTTAACATTAGCAAATCGTCATTAATATTATCAATTATCTGATATTCATAATCAAATCCTTCTGCAATTTTAGTGAAATTAATATCTGTTAACTCCTTAAGTTTTGCTGCATACAATGCATTACCACTTGTGCTTTCAGTTTCGGCAACGATTAAAAATCTCTCATCCTCTGTTAAGTAGCCATAAAAATTCCTTAATGGATTTTCCTTATCTTCAAAAATTAGCAAATCTTGTTTTTGAGGGGTCCCAAGAATATGGTAGTAAACCTTGTGAAAGCGGTTTTGACCTGAAAGTTCATCCCCTTCTTGTGGTTCATCATATGCTGAATAAAAGAATCCTTCACCTTTCCAGCTAATTCCTGAGAATTTAACCCAGTTTATATGATCTTTTAAAATTTCACCTGTTTCTATATTCATGACGTAAATCTCACTCCAATCAGAACCTCCGCGTGAAATTCCATAAGCAAGTAGTTCGCCGTTTCTTGAAATACTTAATGATGATAATGCAACAGTTCCATCCTCGGATAAGGTATTAGGGTCAAGCAATACTTTTGGCTCATCAGCAAGACTGGCTTGAATATAAAGTACGCTCTGATTTTGAATCCCATTATTCTTAAAGAAAAAGTAATTATCACCTTTATTAAAAGGAACTCCATATTTAGGGTAATTCCAAATATGGGTTAATCGCTCCTTAAGCTGTCCTCTAAATGGAATATCTGCAAGATATTTGTTAGTAATTTTGTTTTCGGCTTCTAACCATTTGGCAGTTTCTTCTGAGTTGTCGTCTTCCATCCATCTATAGGGATCAGACACTTCGTGTCCGAAATATACATCGACACTATCAGTTTTATTTGCCTTAGGATAAACAATTTTTGTATTATGTTGTTGACATTTCTGAGTAAGTAGCATAAAACTTATTGCTGTTACTAATATTAATATTCGTTTCATAGTTAATAATTTTTGGTTGCGTAAAAAATTTATCAAGCCGGTAAAAGTATGTAGGTTAGTTGAAATATACAAATCGCAAATGAACTTTTTTTGTGTTAACTGATTTAGCTATCGCATGAGTATTATAATTTCTTTTTCATTAATTTCGCGGCTTTTAAAACCTTTATAAATGATAAAGACAGCTTTAAATAATATGCATCATGATATGGGCGCTAGAATGGTTGAATTTGTTGGCTTTGATATGCCTGTTCAGTTTGAAGGTATAGTTATTGAACACGAGACAGTAAGGACAAAACTTGGGGTCTTTGATGTTTCACATATGGGTGAGTTTTGGGTGGAAGGACCAAATGCTAAAGCACTTGTTCAAAAGGTAACAACTAACGATGTTAACGCACTTAGTGATGGAAGGGTTCAGTATAGTTGTTTTCCTAACGGACAGGGAGGAATTGTTGATGATTTGCTTGTTTATAGATTTAGTGAAGAGAAATACTTATTAGTGGTTAACGCTTCAAATATTGAAAAAGACTGGAAGCACATTAGTAGTCATAATGATTGCAATGCTGTTTTGACAAATGCTTCAAATAAGATAAGTCAGTTAGCAGTTCAGGGGCCTCTTGCACTTAAGGTAATGCAGAAGTTAACTGATGAATCCGTCATCGATATGGAATATTATACTTTTAAGGTACTAGAATTTGCAGGTGTAAACGATGTCATTTTTTCAACAACTGGGTACACAGGTTCTGGTGGATGCGAAATATATATGCAAAATGGAGATGTAGAGAAAATTTACAAAGCTGTATTGGAAGCAGGGCAGGAGTTTGGTATTAAACCAATTGGGCTCGGTGCACGTGATACATTACGTCTCGAATCTGGTTTTTGTCTGTATGGTAATGACATTAACGATAGAACGTCACCTATAGCTGCCGGGTTGGGTTGGATAACAAAATTTACAGAGGATAATAATTTTATTGATAGAGAATTGTTTGCTTCTCAAAAAGAGGTTGGTGTTCCACAACGGTTGAAGGGATTTGTAATGGTAGATCGTGCTATCCCACGACAGCATTATGAAGTAACTGATGCTGATGGTAATATAATTGGAGAAGTTACATCAGGTACTATGTCACCAATGATAAAGAAAGGTATTGGTATGGCTTATATTACGAAACCTTATTGGAAAGATGGTTCTGAGATATTCATTAAGGTAAGAAATAAGCTTGTTAAAGCAGTCGTACAAAGACCACCTTTTCACAAGGTGTAATTACAATCCTATCTATACTCAACAATATGTGGTTTTGTTTTAAGGAAGTTGAGTTGATCAATTATATCTAATGTTGAGAACGAAATACCAAAATGTGAGATACCATTCGGAGTTATAGGAAAGTAAGCTACTCGAACTTGAAACGAGTTAAAAGCTAAGAAATCGTTCTTAACATAAACACCTACACCAACCGAACTTAGTAATTGATTGCGAAAAACAGTATGACTATCACTACCAAGCAATCCTGCACTACAAAAACCATACATTGCAAATCGAAACCCAAGAAAGTACCAAGGCGTGTAAGATATGCCAACCATTTCAACGAACATGCGCTGTGCACCGAACCATGCTTTGTCGTTCATGCCAATGAATCCATATTTTTCACCCAAATAAATCAAATCGTTGGTAAAACGGTTAAAACCATCTGTATAATTTATATTTGTAAGCAAACGATAGCGATATCTTCCTTTTTTAAGTACGCTTGTGAGGTAGGAGAGACTGATATTAATGGCTCCCTGTTCTAATGTACTAGAAAAATGTGAACCGATATCAAAGCCTGCAAAAACATATCCGAAGTTTTCAAAGTGCTTAGTTGCAATTAGCCCAAAACCTAAGTATGGTTTATTCATGAATTCAGCCCAAGAATACCCACCTGTAATTGTAGCCTGAAATCCATAAGGGATGTACTCAGCTTTTCCAAAGTCTCTTACGTAATTGGAACGATAATAATTTTGTTTGACAAACGCAAAATTGCCTAGCAGATTAGTGTAATTATTAAACATGCTATTACTATCTACTGATACAAAAGGGCGGTACAAATAGTCTCTTTTGTAGAGAGCAATAGCAGGAATAAAATAAGTATTTTCAGTAAATAGCTTCCGATCTTTTAAATCATCATAGAAAAGATATGATGACCACAACTCAAAATACCTGTATTTAAAAAACCATGCGCTTCGGTCAACATCGGTAGGGTCAATTACTATGTTTTCTTCAATTTGAGCGATATTTAGCCCTCCTGCAAGTCGAATGCTTAGTGGTATTAACTCCCTGTTGAGCAACAATTGATATGCTTTTTCATTCTCTGATACATGAAAATTAATGCCACCATCGATTTGTTTGTACATATTGTCGATATAATAATTTATATCAGATAGATAAAATGCAGGTTTACTTTTTGTGTCGATAGTTATACCTGCACCTAAAGATTGGCCTAACCCAAAAATGTTAACATTTTTCAAATGCATTGTCATCCGATTAATGTCATAAATATCTAAACCTGGCATCCAAGGAAATTTGTCTTTTGCCAGAACAAGTACATCAACAGAATCACCTTTAGCGTTAGTAAGAATAATTGTAGCATCCTGTAAATAAGGTAATACTGCTAGCTTTCTGGTGTTTTCAACCATTTCTAAAGGGTTTACTGTGTCGTTTACATGAAATAGTAATTTGCGTTCTAGTACGTTTTTATTAGTGCTGAAATGAGACTTATTTATTGCGTTACCCATTCGTGTGAAAACGGGTAGATTGGTATCACTTATAGTCGGTCCTATTGGTTTCAGAACCTGAATCCTTATGTTCCTTATAATCTTTCCTGAGTACTGGTTGTAAGCATCTTCAGCTTTAATCAAATCGTTTTTAACTAACATTGTGTCTTGTGTGCTAGAGGCAATTAACATCTGAAAAAACTTATCGATAAGGTTACTTTTTTGTGATTCTCCAACAAGTTTGGAATAAAGTGAATAGCCATTTTTTTTCGTTATAACAATATACCGATTGCATATAATTGCAGTACTATCATGATACACTTTAATGGAAGTATCATCTAAAACCAGGTAAGCGGGAGCTACTATCTTAACTGTATCACAGTTGTTCTTGTTGACTTGAGAATATGCCAGTGAATTTATTAGCATAGCACAAATAATTACAATAACTGCTATTGTTTTTTTTTGAACCAACTGGGATATTTAATGATGATATTGTAAGGCGAAGATACCTTTATTTTCTGGAAATAGCTTTCTTGGCTGCTTCAATAATATTTAAACTTTCAAGACCGTAATATTTCATTAATTTATCTGGTTTTCCACTTTGACCAAAAACATCCATAACAGCAACAAACTCAATAGGTACAGGCATTTTACTAGATAATAGCTGAGCAATACTGTCACCCATCCCACCGTTAATTTGATGTTCTTCAGCGGTTACTACACATCTGGTTTTACTTACCGAGTTGAGGATGAGTTCANTATCTAAAGGTTTAATAGTATGAATATTTATTACTTCAGCATTAATACCGCTTTTGTTTAAGAGTTCTGCAGCCTCTAATGCTTTCCATACAAGATGTCCGGTTGCAATAATGCTGATATCTGTACCCTCTTTTAAAGTAATACCTTTTCCTATTGTGAACTCACTATCAAAAGGAATAAAATTAGGAACTTTTGGTCTCCCAAATCTGAGGTAAACAGGACCTTGATATTCAGCAATTGCAAGAGTTGCTTGTTTGGTTTGGTTAAAATCGCATGTATTTATTACTGTCATTCCCGGTAACATCTTCATTAAACCAATATCTTCCAGAATTTGATGAGTTGCTCCATCTTCGCCAAGTGTAAGTCCGGCATGTGATGCGCATATTTTTACGTTTTTGCCTGAATATGCGATTGATTGCCTAATTTGATCATAAACCCTTCCGGTAGAGAAATTAGCAAAAGTACCTGTAAATGGTATGTATCCTCCAATTGTTAGACCGGCAGCCGTTCCCATCATATTTGCTTCGGCTATACCCATCTGAAAAAACCTATCGGGAAAAGCATCAGCAAAGGCATTCATTTTAAGCGATCCTGTTAAGTCAGCCACAAGTGCCACAACTTTTGGATTCGTATTTCCTAACTCTAATAATGCTTCTCCAAATCCTGATCTGGTATCTTTAATATCTATTACGCTATACTTATTCATTATAAGCTAAAGTTTTATTCGTGTTGTTTTTTCTGATTTAATCTCAAATTCTCTTTCAACAGTTGTTGCAGATTGTGCTGCATATTTCGACCTAAAAACTAATCTGTAATTGCCGGGCTGCAAATATAGGGACTCGTTTTGGTTAAAATTACTACCAAAGTTAATTATCCAAAACTGATCATTACCATCTAATGAATAAATACTTCCAAAGCCTTTTATGCTCTTTTGAATAGCAGCTATACCTGGGTTCGCGACTTCAATCTTTGTTTGATTGTCTGGCTCTATACTAACGTCTTTTAATTGGCTAATAGGTAAAGTTAGAATATCTATATCATATTTCCCTGAAATATATTTAACAATCTCATTTAAATACTGAACATTAAGTGGTTCAGGATTATTAGGCAACTTTACAACTACAGCTGGGTTAAAATCAGCTTTGGTTAAACCCCGAAGTTTTACTAACAGACTTCCCTGTGGACATGATGTTGAAATTATTGTATGTTTCCCCTCCGTTAGTTTTACTGAATTAATAATACGCTTTGGAATTGTATTTACTATAACTTTATATTCACTAAGGTGATCAATATTAAGAGTATCAGGAAATCCTTTGCTATTTAATGTATGTACCAGGTTATATGCAATCTTACCCGAACTGTTACTAATAAAAGTCATGTTAACATTGGTCTCAGTCGGCCGGTTGTATTGGTCTAATAAATTAACCTGTAAGCTTGTTTGACTAAGGACTTTCGTAATAATAATATTTAAGGCCTTTGTAAATTGTTCTTTATCAGCTGCATTATAATATTGGCCTGCACAATCATATGCTTCGTGTGTGTCATGACCTATACCAATGATAAATGGTTTGAGGATAATTCCTTCTTTCTGCAATAATGCACTGATTTCACAGATATCGCCTCCACATTCCTCTAAACCATCAGTAATAAGTACTACTATGTTTCGACAATTAGCACATTCTGTAAAATCATCTTTTGACTTTAACAAAGAAGTTGCGATTGGTGAGGTACCTTTCGGGGATAGTTGTCTAAGTCGTGCTTTAATCTCATCAACATTGTTCTTACTAAACGGCACTTCCAAACGAGTATCATTACAATTTTGAGGAGGGAAATGCTTTGTGTGCCCAAACATTCTTAAAGCTACTTCAACGTTCTCAATTGTACTAAGGCTATCTAATATCTCTGATAAGATTGTACGAGCAATAGTATACTTGCTTTCACCCTGCCATTTTCCTGTCATACTTCTCGAAGCATCCAGGACAAATAGAATTCTTGTAGTTTTTGTTATTTCTTCTTCTTTCTCAGGATGCTGGGCATATAATTGAAAACTAAGAAGTGCTAGTAGTAGAATTATTATGTATGTTGACCTGCTTTTCAAAAAAACTTATTTGCTATTTATTCTTAACTCTTTTCCGTTTATAATAGTATTAATTAACCCAACTGAGAAAAATTAACTAAAACTTTTATTAACTATAGTCACCTAGAGTTTCTTCAATTTGAGATAAAGCTGTTTCAAGTTGTTTATCATTTGGAGGAATTCCATGCCATTGGTGAGTACCCATCATAAAATCAACACCCATACCCATTTCGGTATGCATTAAAACTATTATTGGATTTCCTTCAGCTGATAGAGTTTTTGAAAGGGACATTGTTTTGACAACATCGTCAATATCATTCCCATTCATTTCTATTACAGTCCATCCAAATGCTTCAAATTTTGCTTTCAAATCACCAAGTGGTAGCACGTCATCAGTAGAACCATCAATTTGCTTTTTGTTGTAATCAACTACAGCCACAACATTATTTATTTTGTGTGATCCAATATACATAGCAGCTTCCCAAACCTGTCCTTCTTCTAGTTCACCATCTCCCATTAAACAAAAAACAATCTTGGGATCCTTATTTAGTCGTTTTGCCAACGCAATACCAAGTGAAACAGATAAACCTTGTCCTAGCGAACCTGTGGCAATTCTTATTCCTGGTAATTCTTCTTGTGTAGCAGGGTGACCTTGTAATCTCGATTCTAATATCCTGAAAGTAGAAAGTTCCTCAATAGGAAATAGCCCTCTCCGAGCAAGAACACTGTAAAGAGCCGGGCTAATATGTCCGTTAGATACAATTAATAAATCTTCATTTAAAGCATCCATAGTGAATACTTCGGCATTGTAATCCATTACATCAAAATACATGGCTGTTAAAAAATCTGTACAGCCTAACGAACCTCCTGGATGTCCCGACTGAACTCCATGTACCATTCTTATGATGTCTCTTCTTACTTGCGATGCAATTTTTTTTAGTTTTTCAATATCCGACATATTAACACTTTGTTATACAAATAATTAGAATGCTTGACTAAAAATCATAGTTTCGTGTAAAAATAATATTATTTATATGCGCACCGAAAATCATTTATTAACAACTTATTAAAAAGATTAATTTTGTAATTAAATCGCTCCAAATAATGATAATATTCCGTAAGCTTTCCAAAAACAAGATTGTATTAGCTGTTTTTTTTGTAACTGTATTTGCATTTCAGATGACAGCACAGTACATTCAAGAAAGTCATTTGCAAGAGGAAATATGGATTGATTCAATTTATAATTCATTAAATCTAGAAGAGCGTATAGCCCAACTTATTTTTGTACGGGCAAATTATTCCGGAAAACCATATTTAAATTCAGTGGATACCTTGATATCTAAATATAATATTGGAGGTGTTGTTTTTTTTAAAGGAGATCCGGTTGCTCAGGTTATTAAAACAAATTATTGGAATTCTTTATCAAAAATACCATTGTTCGTGGCTATTGACGCAGAATGGGGACTGGGTATGCGGTTGAAAAACTCAATTTCATATCCACTTCAAATGACTCTTGGTGCCATTAGTAACAATAATCTGATTTATAGAATGGGACAACAGATTGGCGAGCAATGTAAACGTATGGGAATTCATATAAATTTTGCCCCTGTTGTAGATGTTAATAGCAATCCTAAGAATCCTGTAATTGGTATGCGATCGTTTGGACAAAACCCAAATATTGTAGCAGAAAAAGGTAATCTCTATATGTTAGGAATGCAGAGCAAAGGGTTGATAGCCTGTGCTAAACACTTTCCCGGACACGGCAATACGTATAAAGATTCTCATACTGATCTTCCGGTAGTAACAAGCTCTCGAAATATATTGAATAATCATGATCTTTACCCTTTTCAGTATTTAATTGATAATGGTGTAAATTCAGTCATGATTGCTCATTTATCAGTGCCTGCTCTCGATAAGAGTCCAAACATACCTTCAACTTTATCTCATAATATTGTTACTGAATTATTAATAGATAGCATGGGTTTTGAAGGCTTGATTATTACTGATGGACTTGACATGAAAGGTGTTACAAAATATCACAATGTGGGAATGGTTGCATTAAAAGCTTTAGAAGCTGGTAATGATATACTCTTAATTCCTGATGATGTTCCAGCTTCGATAATTAATATTAAGAATGCTGTTTTGAGTGGAAAAATAAGCGAGGAACGTCTAGCGCATAGCTGCAAGAAAATATTGAAATACAAATATTCGTCAGGGGCATGGAAAAAAACTGCAATAGATACAATAAACCTGTTAAGTGATCTAAACAAACAAAAATATTTTACCATTGCCGAGAAGCTTTTTGAATCATCTGTAACCATTGTTAAAAATGAAGAGGAGATATTGCCACTAAAAAAGAGCAATCCTCAAAAAAAAGCATTATTAGTTATTGGTACAAAAAAACAACAGGAAATCGAGAAAGTTCTTTTACAACATGGTGAGTTTGATAAATATAGCATTGAACATAACGCAAAAAGAAGAGTTAAGAAGAAATTAATCTCGGAAATGCAAGATTATAATTTGGTTGTTGTTGCAATGCTCAACACAAACATACTGGCTAGCAAACATTTTGGTATTACCAAAGGTGATGTTGAATTGGTCGAAAAGCTTGCCACAGAAACAAATGTTGTGCTGGATATATTTGCAAGCCCTTATGCCTTAAATCTCATTAATACCGAAGCTGTAAAAGCGATCATTATTTCTTATCAGGAAAAGCCAATTATGCAGAAAACCTCAGGAGAAATGATTATGCAAGGAGCCAACTGGTTTGGTACTTTACCAGTTGATGCAGGGAACTTCAAAATGGGAGATGGCTTGAATTATGGGGATACAAAACTTTTTACAGACAATCCAAAAACAATAGGTCTAAATATGGATATGTTGCGAAAAGTTGATTCAATAGCAATTAACGGAATTGAGATTGGTGCCTTTCCGGGATGTCAGATACTAGCAGCTAAGGATGGAGCTGTTTTCTATAATAAGTCGTTTGGACATCATACTTATGAGAAAAGAAATAAAGTTAAGTGGAATGATGTGTATGACCTAGCTTCTCTCACAAAAATACTTGCCACTACACCTGCAGTCATGAAAATGACTGAGCAGGATATTATTGATATTGATGGTAAACTTTCTGACTATTTACTGATGCTTAAGGGAACAGATAAAGCTGGTTTAAAATTTAACGAGGTGATGTCGCATCAATCAGGTTTGCAAAATTGGATTCCTTTCTACGCAAGTACAATTACAAAGAATGGTTGGGATTCTACGATTTACCAGGATTTTATTTCTGAAGATTTTCCTGTAAGAGTAGCGGATGGGATGTATGTAAAACAAGGATATAACCGTGTAATAATGGATAGTATAATGCAATCACAATTTCAGGATAGCTCATATCATTATTCAGGACTTGGTTTTTATTTACTGAAACAAATTATTGAGGATATTAATAATACATCCTTTGATGAATATATGTATGGTAATTTTTATGATACACTACAATTGAGATATCTGAAATTCAATCCTCGAAAATTCTTCGACCTTAACCAAATTATACCAACTGAAAACGATACAATATTCAGAAATCAGCAACTACATGGAGATGTTCACGATCAGGGAGCTGCATTATTAGGTGGGGTTTCGGGTAATGCCGGTTTGTTTGGAAATGCTTACAATGTTGCAGTTATGATGCAAATGTTCTTAAACGGAGGATCCTATGGTTATATTTCCTTTTTGAAGGAAGAGACTGTTGATCTGTTTAATAAATATCACTTTGCTGCTGACAGTAACAGACGCGGCCTTGGCTTCGACAAACCACTACTTTTGTTTGAGGAACATCGCACAAATTGTAAAGATGCCTCACCTTCTAGTTTCGGGCATTCAGGGTTTACAGGTACTTATGCATGGGCTGATCCAGAAAATGGACTTGTTTATGTATTTTTGTCTAATCGGGTTCATCCTGATATGAGTAATGATATATTAATGGATTTGGATATTCGCACAAATATCCATCAGCTGTTTTATGAAGCTTTAAAGCCAGGTAATTAATATTTTAAGTAAAGATTTTGAGAATGAGCGATAAATCAAAAAATATTCTTCTTTGGGTAATTGCAATAATATTAACTGTAGGGTTAGTTATTTACCAACGATCAACCGGACCCACTTATCCTATACGTGGCAAAGTAACAATTGATGGTGAAGTGATTAAGTACAAACTTATAAGGACATTTGGCGGTGACCAAGACGCTTTGGTGGAAATATTTACAGACAGTAAAGAGATCAGCGGAAGCATAAAACAAAAAAGGTTTAAAAGTCACGATGAATGGTCGACTACTGATATGAAACGTAAAGAAGGTAGAATTGTGGGTGTGATACCCAATCAACCACCTGCTGGAAAAGTTGAATACACAATTATTCTACACAATAATAATATTGATTATGTTCTAACTGAGGATCCTGTGATTATACGCTTCAAGGGCGCGGTTCCAATGGCTGTATTATCACCTCACATATTTTTCATGTTCTTTTCAATGCTTTTCGCTTTGAGGGTAGGACTTGAAGTATTTTTCAGAGGAAAAGACACAAAGTATTATACAGGTGTTGTACTTATTGCATTATTTATTGGTGGTCTAATTTTAGGCCCCATAGTTCAAAAGTTTGCTTTTGGCGCATATTGGACTGGATGGCCGTTTGGGCATGATTTGACAGATAATAAAACGTTGTTTACTTTTATTTTTTGGGTAGTAGCCTGGTTTGTTTTGAGAAAAAAACCGCAAAATAAACTTTGGCCAATTATTGCTGTGCTTTCTATGATTTTAGTTTATTCAATTCCTCATAGTGTACTAGGTTCGGAAATTGATCATACAAAAGATGTAAAACAAAATACTGAAACAATTAAAAACTGATGATACTTACATTTATTATAATAATTGCGACAGCTATTATATCTATAGCTGCTTTTAACAATACAGAACTGTTTAATAAGCTGAAATTCAATGCCTATCAGATAAAACATTCAGGGGAAAAATGGCGATTTTTTAGCTATGCACTGGTTCACTCAGGGTGGATACATTTGATAATAAATATGTATGTTCTGTATTCATTTGGTGGGGTAGTAGAAAGATTTTTTTCTGTTAATTTTGGTGCTCTAGGTTTGCTTTATTACGCGCTACTTTATTTAGGAGGAGTATTATTTTCAACATTATTCGATTTTGGGAAGCATAAAAACGATATGTATTACAATGCTGTAGGTGCTTCAGGTGCCGTGTCGGCAGTGGTTTTTTCCAGTATACTCGTATTTCCATCTGGAAGCATCTTTCTTTTTCCAATTCCTTTTCCTTTACCATCGTGGGTTTTTGGAATCGCTTATCTAATCTACTCGGCCTACATGGGTAAAAAGGGTGTTGACAACATTGGGCACAATGCTCATTTTTGGGGCGCTATTTTTGGAATTGTACTAACAATAATTATAGTTCCAAATGTTATTCCGAATTTTTTCTCATCTCTTTTTAATTAATTAATATATACTCAAATATGAAGAAATTTATAAAGTCATTGATAATAGTTTGTTTTACGGTTTTTATTACCTCCTGTGCTGGTCCATTTACAATTGAAGATAGCGGCTCAACTGTAAACCTGACTAATGATGATCCATTTGAAATAGAGCTTGAAGGAAATGCTTCAACTGGTTATACATGGCAGGTAATGCCATTTGATTCAACTGTTATTAAACAAGTTGGCGAACCTGAGTTTAATTCTAAAGATGGCAAAATTGGGTCAGGCGGAATGATTACTTTTAAATTTCAAACTATCGGCGACGGACAAACTGATCTGTTGTTAGTTTACAGGAGATTATGGGAAGAGAACGAGCCGCCAGCAAAAAAGTTTGAACTGAAAATTGTTGTTGGTACTATGGGTAGAATACTTGAAGATTGATCTCTCTCTTTTTAAGTGACTAATTCAATCCCGGATCTGATGGAAAATTAGGCCAATAACTATATTTATCACCAAGTGGTGCAAGTAATTGTTTCCACATGTTTTTAGGATCAATTTTTAGTATATCCTTATTTAAGCCTGTTGAAACTACCCATGAGTTTCTTTTCAATTCTTCTTGCAACTGATCAGGTGACCAACCAGAATATCCTATTGAAAACCTTATGTCGTTAGGAGTTATAGATTTAAGTAGAATCATTTCCTTAATTACTTCAATATCACCACCCCAATATATTCCCGAACCAATTTCTATTGAACCTTCTATATAATCACCAATAGAATGAACAAAGAACAAGCTGTTTGTTTCAACAGGTCCGCCTACATACAGTTGACCATCAAAATCAGGAAAATCTTTAACTATAGAATTAAACTTATGTACTACTGGCTTGTTTAATACTAATCCGAATGAGCCTTCATCATTGTGTTCAGCGAGCAGTACCACTGCACGCCCAAAGTAAAAGTCACCCATAAGAGGTTCCGATAACAATAGTCTGCCTTTGGCTGGTTTAAGGTTGTTACTACCTACTTTAACAAATTTATCCATCTCGCTCATTCGAACTTTTTTAATTATTTTTACACAGTTTTAATTACAAAAAACATACCAATATTTTGACCGTTAAACATAATCATCAAAAATATCAAAGTCTAAGCAGCGAATATCCTTTTTTCGAATATCAAAGTTATTCATTTTTTCTGAAAAATGGAAATCTTGAGGCCGAATATTGTTTTAACCTTGCCGACAAGTATTTGTTTAAGCCCACAATCAAAATACCTATCAGGAAATTTTACACACTAGATGAGACTAAAATAGGGCACTTCAGTAATTTTGTCTTTCATATTGGAATGGTTGAGTTGATAAGTTATTGGAAAGCAGCTTGTCCTCCAAAAGTAATAATTAGGCCACATAATCTTGATGATAAACAGATCGCCTGGTGGAAGAAACTATACTTTCTTGGCTTGGGCGAATTCTTTTATCTTAATAATATTACTACTGATGAAAATTCATTCATGTCAATTTTTTCCCATGGTGAGAAAATTAATTCGTCAAATCTGAAACTGGATGCTGATAGAGTTATTGTTCCTATTGGAGGTGGCAAGGATTCGGTAGTAACCCTGGAATTACTAACAAAAAGTATTAAGAAAGTAATTCCAATGATTATTAATCCTCGCGAAGCAAGTATTGCGACAATAGAAACTGCTGGTTACAACAGAGATCAATCGATTATTATCAACCGGAAGATTGATGGAAAGCTTCTGGAACTTAATGAATTGGGATTCCTAAACGGCCATACTCCTTTTTCAGCAATTGTGGCATTTACCGGAGTGTTGAGCTGTGCTATATCCGGAGTTGCTAATATTGCACTATCGAATGAGAGTAGTGCAAATCAAAGCACAGTTCCTGGTTCAAAAATTAATCATCAGTATTCTAAAACATTTGAGTTTGAATATGATTTTGACTGGTATATAAAAAAATATATTCATCCGGGTATAAATTACTTCAGCTTTTTAAGGCCGGTAAATGAGTTGCAAATTGCTAAGATGTTCTCAAAATACTCTGAATATTTTTCCAGTTTCAAAAGTTGTAATGTTGGTAGTAGGACAGATAGTTGGTGCGGTGAGTGTCCTAAATGTCTTTTTACGTATATAATTTTGTGCCCCTTTATTGCACCTGATAAGCTAGTATATATTTTTGGGAAAGATTTAATGAATGAAATATCGCTCAGTGAAACATTTAAGGAGCTTACAGGTGTTTCCGACGTAAAGCCGTTTGAATGTGTAGGTACACCTGATGAAGTTTTGGCAGCTTTATGGAAGTTTTCACAACAATACCAAAACAATCCAGTACTGTTAAAAGAAATGGAATTATTTGATTACAAGGAGATTGATTATAATAAACTTATTTCCGAATATAATACTGAGCATCTAATTCCTGAAGAATTTGAGATTATACTTAAAAATGTTTTAAATGATTGAGTTGTTTAATTCCTTTATTTCTGATGCATCAAGAGTTCTGATACTTGGTTTTGGTAAAGAAGGAAGATCGACATATAGTTTTCTAAGAAAACAATTCCCTGGGCTACAACTGGGAATTGCCGATATAAATTCTGAGATCGAAAAAGATACTGAGTTATCAAATGACGATAAATTGGAATTATATTTGGGGAGTGGTTATCTGAAATCACTTAAGCTTTTTGATATAATTATAAAATCTCCGGGGATAATTATTGGTAGTATAGATAGTGAATTAGTAGATAAAATAACGTCACAAACTGATTTGTTTTTGAAATGTTATGCTTCCCAGGTTGTTGGTGTAACCGGAACAAAGGGTAAGAGCACGACAGTCAGCCTTATCACTCATTTTCTTAAAGCAGTTGGTAAAAAAACTTTACTGATAGGAAATATAGGTGTTCCAGCATTCGATATGATTGATGCAATAGAAAAAGACACAATAATTGTTTATGAACTTTCAGCGCATCAGTTGGAATATTTACATAGGTCCCCTCATATAGCAGTATTATTAAATGTATTTCCTGAACATCTCGATTATTTTTATAGCTACAATAATTATTGTAAAGCAAAATTCAATATTTATAAATTTCAGAACAAAGAAGATTGCTTAATTGCCAATGAATCTCTTATTAGCAAGATCCCAGACAGGAAACATCGATTTATTGAAGTTTCTCACGATACCTATGATTTGAAAATTAAGAAATCACCGTTAATGGGTGATCACAATATCATAAATATTAATGCTGCACTTCTTGCTGCAAATGAAGTAGGTGTGTCTATTAATGACGCTATCAATTCATTAGATAGCTTTATGAGCTTACCCCATCGTTTGGAAAATATCGGTGAATTTAGAGGCATTACATTTATTAACGATAGTATATCTACAGTGCCTGAATCAACAATTGCTGCTGTTAAGGCATTCGGTAATATTGACACTCTAATTCTCGGGGGGTACGACCGTAGATTGGATTATTCTCAATTGATTGAATTTCTTGAGACTTCGAATATTCGTAATTTTATTTTTCTTGGGATGGCAGGCGACAGGATGTTTGATATCTTCGGCACAGATACTACTAAAAGATTATTTAAGGCCAATTCAATTGAAAGTGCTTTTAAAATAATAGTTCAAAATACAGCAAAGGGAAGTATATGCTTGTTGTCTCCAGCGGCTGCAAGTTACGACCAGTTCCATAATTTCGAACATCGAGGAGATACATTCAAAGCATTAGCTGTTAGGCTTTAAGGGTTATTTAAGTCAGATATTTAATTATAGCTTTTGACAAATTGTAGTTTAAAAATTAAATTTAAAAACTGTTTTTCTTAGTTTTGTAGATTCCTGATAAGAATTCATTTTTATGCTAAAATCTTTATCCATAGTTAATTATGCATTGATCGAAAATATTGAGATTGGGTTTACAGAAGGATTTTCGGTTATAACAGGCGAAACGGGAGCTGGAAAATCTATTATACTTGGTGCATTTTCAATGATTTTGGGTAAAAGAGCTGACCTCAATATTCTCAGAAATAAATCAAAGAAATGTGTTATCGAAGGTGTTTTCGACAATAGAAATTTGTCATTACAAAAGTTCTTTGCTGATAACGATCTTGATTATGACAATCAGACTATAATAAGACGTGAGATACTTCCATCCGGAAAATCAAGAGCATTTATTAATGATACTCCTGTTAATCTAGGGCTCTTGGTTTATCTTGGAAATAAGTTTGTTAATGTTCACTCACAACACGAAACTCTTCAGTTATCAGATGCTTCATTTCAATTAAATGTACTGGATGATTTTATTAACAAACCCAATTTGTTAACTAAGTATAAAAATGTTTACGAACGCTATAATTCTTTAACAAGCAGATTGGAACAATTAATTGAGTTAAATAATAAAGCAATAAAAGACGAAGACTATTTAAAATATCAGTTGGAAGAGTTGAACAATGTTTCATTAAACACTCAAGATATTGATGAGCTTGAAACCAGGGCACAATACCTTGAACATGCTGAAGAAATTAAGCTGGCCTTAGCAAATGCAGAATCTATACTCAATAATGATGAAAGTTCTTTGACTAATAATCTCTCAGAACTAACAAAAATTGTTGGAAATATCCAGTCCTACTTACCAAATGTTAAAACAATTGTGCAACGACTAAATAGTCTTACAATTGAGTTAAAGGATATACAGGATGAAATTGAGATAATGAATCGAGATGATAATTTCGATACGCGCGAATTACAGCTTGTTAACGAAAAACTGAGTGCTGTTTATTCATTAATTCATAAGCACCACGTTCAAACTGTAACTGAACTTATCAATGTTAAAAAAGAATACGAAGAAAAGCTGAATAGCATAAGTTCAATGGGAGAGGAGATTGAAGCCATAAATAATGAATTGTCGACTGTTAAAAAAGAATTGATCGAAAATGCAAATGAGCTCCATGATGTTCGTATCAACGGATGTGATAGTTTTTCAAATGCTGTGTTGACGATTTTAAGGCAAGTAGGAATGAAAGATGCCGGATTTGTTACGCGAATTGAAAAATTACCTGAATTTGGGATTGCGGGTTTGGATAAAGTACAGTTTGTGTTTAATGCTAATCTCGGAGTTGAACCTGGCGAAATTAGTAAAATTGCATCGGGGGGTGAACTTTCAAGACTTATGCTAGCCATTAAATCGCTGATTAATAAAAAGCAAATGCTCCCTACTGTTATTTTCGATGAGATTGATGCGGGTGTTTCTGGTGAGATTGCTGGGAAGGTGGGTAGTATAATCAAGAAAATGGCAAAAAAACATCAGGTTATTTCCATTACACACTTGCCGCAAATCGCATCTAAGTCTGATCATCATTATAAAGTACATAAATCAATAGTAAATAACTCAACTTTTACTACAATTAGCAAACTCAATAATGAAGGTAGGGTAGAGGAGCTGGCCAAAATTTTAAGTAACGAAAGGGTTACCGCAACTGCTTTGGATGTAGCCAGGGAATTGATGGATGAGAAGTAATGTATTGCACCCCTTATTCGCATTCATCGAGTATGAAAATCATTTCCTTAATTGTATTTACCTGAATCAGGCCTGTAAATGACCCATTTTTTGTCAAACCCCATTTCATGTGATTTGTAAGTTTGGCCCTTATCTGATACAACTACAAAACGAAATGTACGAAACGGATGCTCTCCGTCCATTAGTAGTGTACGGAAATCCTCAAAGCGAACAAGAAACTTTGTTTTTGTGTTCTCTTCTAGTTTAACTGGGAATGGATTTGATTCTAATAATGATTGCAAGGAGTAATTGTTAAACTCTCTTTTGGCGGTTATCAATTCGATTTTGAGATCCTTCAACTCTACTTCTTTTATTGCAGATAACTTAATAAATACTGCACTTATCTTGCCTTTTTGTTTTTGAATACTAATGCTTAATGTAAGTTCCGGGTATCGTTGAAGTGATAGTAAATAATATCTTACTTGTTTTTTCCTGTAATTATAGACAGTAATTACCAATATCACAATTATAATTATAGTTATGTAAATTACTGTGCTTTCCATATTAAGCAAAGATAATATTTAAGAATGATATTTTATGTGGATTTAATCCTTAAGGATCCATGCTTCTCTATAAGTAAAAGGGAGTTGTTGTTTTGCATACATTGCTTCTTGCAGGCTATTGAATTTGTTTAAATAAACTCTGTATTTGTCATTCTTTACAAGAATGTCACAGTTCTTAAATTCATTATTTTTAAGTCTTCTACATGCTTCCCTTGCATCGTGCATATTTGCATGGCTTCCAAATATTAAGTAATAAGTATTTGATGTACTTCTTGAAGCCATGGTCGGAATAATTATATTGCTATCATTTCCATCATCGCAAATATCAGGGACTCTAAGTTGGTCTTTTCTTTGACCGAACCATAATGAAATATAATTTTCGCTTATTCCGATTCCTGCACAAATCCATTTCTTATTAGCGAAATTATCCCTGGTTAATATCATATCTAATGTTTCTTTTGAATCCGACCAAAGATTAATAATCGAGTCAGCATTAAAATCTTCCTCTATAAATGTGACTAATTCATAGCCACGATAAGTATATGGTGTCAGTTCTTTAGGCTTATCCCACATACAGTTGGGATTATGAAGGTATTTGGTATAACAACATGGTGTCCAGTCTCCTTTATCAGACCAGCTTGAAAGATTGCAGACACTGGTATCAGGATTGTTGCTTTGAAGATCGTTTACGTGTTGTTCAGCAACATAACAAAGCGAGGCAGATTGCTGAAGCTCAGGCTTACCATAATCCACGCGGAGAAGATTGATGTTTTCGAATAGGGTCGATTCAATCCTGTCAATACAAAAATCATTCGGTAAAGTTTTTTGACCTAATGTTACAAAAGGCATTGCCAGAATCAGCATTAATGTTTGAGGTATCCTGAAGTAGTTTAATAATCTGCTATATCTAAACATCGCTTTAATGATAATTTATTAGAGGTAAAATTACAAAAAAATGATTGGTATATTACGTATAGAATATTAGTGTGATTGTTAATATTATTGGATCAGACATAATGTGACCATGAAAAACTATCAATATATCTGACAACAATTTCATTATAACTCTTCATTAAAACGGATATAGTTGGGTGATCAGGATTAAAAATAACTCCATCAATTTTTCCAATAGGTAATACTTTTGGCGAAGTGCCAGTAATAAACGCACCATCAAATAATTGCAACGAATTATAATTGATATCTACTTCATTACAGTCAATCTCTAACTTACTAGCAATTTTAATAACATTTAATCTGGTAATTCCGGGTAGTACTGATGAAAGGGGAGGAGTGATTATTCTATTACCATCTACAAAAAATATGTTTGAACGACTTCCTTCTGTGATAAATCCATCCTTGTTTAATAACAATACCTCATAGATATTGTCTTTGCCGATACGCGAGAATACATTATTTATCAATTTGCGGTTGTAGATTTTAACGTTTGGATTATCTCTATGTGCAACAATCGTTGAAAGGGAAGCTCCTGATTCGTAAAACTCATTTTTAGGATAAAAAAACGGACATGCCCATGCAGAGAATGTTGCCTTATTATCTTTTGTAAAGCTAATTTGGAACCTTATGTTGACATCCTCAAGTTTATTAGTTTCTATTAGTGATTTGATTCGCAGAGCAATACTTTCAGCAGATAAATTAATTCTAAATCCGGAGTTTTTTACCGAATTATAGAATCTTTCAACATGCTCCTGATAAAATAGTGGCGTTCTATTAATGATCCGTATAACTTCATATATAACTATTCCTTTATTCAGTTGATCAGCGTTAAAAGCTTTACAACTTACAAGCTTGTTATTCATAATGAAATTTGCAGATAAACAGGTTGTTGGGATCATGTTTCGGGTTTTGAGTTGCGGGTTTCAGGTTTCGTGTTTCGGGTTTTGGGTTTTGAGTTTCGAGTTAAAGAAATTACATAATAATTACTCTTTATACTTTATTCCTGTATAATTGGAGTTATTTAGATATTTAATGAATGATCCAATTTTTCTGCCAATTATAATAGTTTCTTCTTTTAATGATTCAAATTTTTGCCTTGTGATATAATTTCTATCGTGAATTCTGTATAGCTGCGACCGACACTCACCACATGAACCTTTTGAAATTGATAAAAATTGTCGAAACTCTTTCTTCCCACTTCTTTCAAATCCTTCGGCAATATTATCCATAATTGATCCGGAGGAAGCATTTATTTGATCACGAAGTTTATAGTCATCTTTCAAAGATGTTGTATTAATAATCTTATCTACATCCTGGCATAGTTTTCTAGCCATTTTCCAAATATCTAAGTCTTCAAAATCTGTTATTGTTGCCATGTTTATAATTCATTTAGGTAAACCACAAACGCGAAACCACAAACGCGAAACCACAAACGCGAAACCACAAACCCGAAACCACAAACGCGAAACCACAAACGCGAAACCACAAACGCGAAACCATTTTATTTCCTATCCCTTG
>NYYH01000004.1 GCA_002686705.1 Bacteroidota bacterium | reverse complement strand
TTAACTGGTTATCAATCCAAAGAGAATTAATTGATAAATTTGAAGATAGATATGAAAGATTCTTATAAAACATTAATTTTGTATGGCAAAGCCCTTTCGCCTACGGCTACAGAACTTTGCCATACAAAATTAAGAATGACACACTTTTTTGAACACTCCCTAGGAAGATGAACACTAATAATTTTTTCCACATAAATACCCTTACACCCTATCTCCCCTATACCCCTTATACCCCTTATACCCCTTATACCCCTTATACCTCTTATCCCAACTCAAAAAACCCACAATGACAACATCACCCCCATCCTCCATCTCCAAAGTCCTAATCCTCGGCTCCGGCGCACTGAAGATTGGTGAGGCAGGTGAATTTGATTACAGTGGATCTCAAGCATTAAAGGCTCTTAAAGAAGAAGGTATTGAGACTATTCTTATTAACCCAAATATAGCCACTGTACAAACATCTGAAGGTATTGCTGATAAAATTTACTTTTTACCCGTTACTAAATATTTTGTTGAAAAAATAATTGCAAAAGAAAAACCTGATGGCATAATGCTGGCATTTGGTGGACAAACTGCATTAAACTGTGGTGTTGAGCTTTTTGAATCTGGGATCCTATCTAAGTATAATGTCGATGTATTAGGGACTCCCGTTGAAGCTATTATGGAAACTGAGGACAGAGAAAAGTTTGCAAACAAACTCCACTCAATAAAAGTAAAAACTCCAAAATCAATAGCCTCAACTTCAATTGATAACGCAGTAACAGCCGCAGATGAGATTGGCTTTCCAATTATTATCCGAGCGGCATTTACGCTTGGTGGTCAGGGAAGCGGTTTTTGTAGTGATAAAGATGAACTTAAGCAATTAGCGGCTAAGGCTTTTTCATACTCTGACCAGATACTTGTTGAGGAATCGCTAAAAGGATGGAAAGAAGTTGAG
Source organism: Bacteroidota bacterium (assembly GCA_002686705.1). The sequence continues at coordinate 25,961 of NYYH01000004.1, read as the reverse complement.
TATGAAGTTGTACGCGACAAATACGATAACTGTATTACTGTTTGTAATATGGAAAATTTTGACCCCTTAGGTATCCATACCGGTGAGAGTATAGTAGTTGCTCCTTCGCAAACATTAACTAACAATGAATATCATAAACTTCGTAAAATTTCAATAGACATAGTAAAATCAATTGGTATAGTAGGCGAGTGTAATGTTCAATATGCATTAGCTCCCGATTCAGAAGAATACCGAGTTATAGAAGTTAATGCGAGGTTATCACGCTCAAGTGCTTTAGCCTCAAAAGCTACAGGTTATCCACTTGCGTTTGTAGCTGCCAAACTGGGACTTGGATATGGCCTTCATGAACTTAAAAACAGTGTTACAAAAACTACAACTGCATTTTTCGAGCCTGCATTAGATTATATGGTTGTCAAAATCCCAAGATGGGATTTAAACAAGTTTATTGGGGTCTCAAGAGAAATAGGCTCCAGCATGAAAAGTGTTGGTGAAATTATGGCGATCGGCAGAAGTTTTGAAGAAGCCATACAAAAAGGACTTCGAATGATTGGCTTAGGTATGCATGGGTTTGTGGGAAATAAAGATCTTAATATTTCTGATATCGGGCAAATGCTTTCAAACCCAACCGACATGCGCATATTTGCTATTGCAGAAGCATTTAAGATTGGCTGGTCTGTTGAAAATATTTATGAGCAAACAAAGATAGATCGTTGGTTTCTTGAGAAATTAGCAAATATAGTCGAACTTGAAAAAGAATTATCCACAATAGATTCATTGGAAGATTTGCCTGAAACACTCCTTCATAATTGCAAGAAAAGCGGTTATTCAGATTTTCAAATTGCTCGTCTAATTTTTAAAAATAAGCAGGTTGGAAATAATGATGATGAAATATTAGATGTAAGAAAACATAGAATATCCAAACATATTGTTCCATATGTAAAGCAAATTGACACGCTTGCAGCAGAGCATCCCGCTCAAACAAATTATCTATACTTAACCTACCACGGTGAGGAACATGATATTGATTTCGAGCATGATAATAAATCTGTTATAGTTTTGGGATCAGGAGCTTACCGCATTGGAAGCAGTGTTGAGTTCGATTGGTCGTGTGTAAATGCACTACAAACTGTAAAAAAATCAGGTTACCGTTCGGTGATGATAAATTATAATCCCGAAACAGTTAGTACGGATTATGATATTAGCGACAGGCTTTATTTTGAAGAATTAAGCTTGGAACGAACACTCGACATTTTCGCTCTGGAGCAACCAATGGGTGTTATCGTTTCTACCGGTGGCCAAATTCCAAATAATTTGGCAATGAGGCTCTTTAGAGAAGGCATAAACATATTGGGTACGCATCCAACGTTTATTGACCAGGCGGAGAATAGACATAAATTCTCAGCAATGTTAGATAGCATTGGTGTTGATCAACCTTTATGGAAAGAATTGAGTAGTATTTCTGATATTTTTACTTTTACAGAGAATGTTGGATTCCCGGTTCTTATTCGCCCCTCATATGTATTATCAGGAGCAGCAATGAATATAGTTTCTAATAAAGATGAATTGGAACATTTTTTAAATCTTGCAACCCAGGTCTCAAAACAATACCCGGTTGTTGTCTCAAAATTTCTGACCGATTCTAAAGAAATTGAAATGGATGCAGTAGCAGATAAGGGTGAAATTATAGTGTACGCCATCTCTGAGCATATTGAATTTGCTGGTGTGCACTCCGGTGATGCCACAATAATGTTTCCTCCACAGAAGGTATATGTGGAAACCATCAGACGGATTAAAAAAATATCAAGACAAATTGCTGTAGAACTTCAAATTAGTGGACCGTTTAACATTCAGTTTTTAGCTAAGGACAATGATATTAAAGTTATAGAGTGTAACTTAAGGGCGTCACGTAGTTTTCCATTTGTCTCCAAAGTTTTAAAGACCAATTTTATAGAATATGCGACTCGCATAATGCTGGGTGAAAAAGTTGAGAAACCAAATAAGTCACTTTTCGACGTTGAATATATTGGTGTTAAGGCTTCTCAGTTTTCATTTTCCAGATTAAGTAAGGCCGATCCAATACTAGGAGTTGATATGGCGTCAACAGGAGAAGTTGGTTGTATTGGTGATGATTACTACGAAGCTATTCTGAAAGCAATGCTTTCAGTTGGCTATAAAATTCCAAAAAGAAATGTACTCATTTCGTCAGGACCAATGCGTTCAAAAACCGAATTACTTGAAAGTGGAAAGCTACTTATAGATAATGGATATCAAATATTTGCGACTAAAGGAACACATGATTTTTATTCTAAAAATGGTATCGAATCAACAATTGTTTATTGGCCGGATGTAAAACAGGAACCAAATGCCTATCAATTGATCAGGAATAAAAAAATTGACCTCGTAATTAATATCCCAAAAGACCTCACTCAGAAGGAACTCTATAATGATTATGCAATACGACGTGCCGCAGTAGATTTTAACACTCCATTAATCACAAATGCTCGACTTGCAAGCGCATTTATCTACGCCATAACACGATATAAACCTGAAGATCTGGTTGTGAAAAGTTGGGATGAATATTAATCGTTTAATTATGCAACCTGTTGATTTACTTCAACTTCAATATCTTCTTCCACCCGTAAGTTATTAATAATAAACTGAAGACGATCCGGAGTATTTTTACCCATGTAAAATGATAACGTTTCAGTTACCAGGGATTCCCTTCTGAGAATAACCGGATCTAGTCTAATAGATTTACCAATAAAATGCTTAAATTCTGATGGTGAAATCTCACCAAGCCCTTTAAAACGAGTTATTTCTGGATTTGGCTTCAGTGCAACTATTGCTTTTATCCGTTCAGCTTCCGTATAACAATACTTTGTGCTTTTTTTATTTCTTACTCTGAAGAGAGGGGTTTGAAGTATATAAACGTGACCAGCTTTAACAAGATCTGGATAAAACTGGAGAAAAAAGGTTAGCAATAGTAATCGGATATGCATACCATCTACGTCAGCATCCGTGGCAATTACAATATTATTATATCTCAAGTTTTCTAAACTATCGTCGATATTTAAAGCTGCCTGAAGCAGATTAAATTCCTCATTTTGGTAAACAATCTTTTTACTCAAACCATAGCAATTTAGCGGCTTTCCTTTTAAGCTGAAGACTGCCTGTGTTTGCACATCTCTCGATTTAGTAATTGATCCACTTGCCGAATCACCCTCAGTAATGAACAAAGTCGTATCAAGTCGTTTTTCATGATTGGTATTTAGATGTGCCCTGCAATCTCGCAGCTTCTTATTATGCAAACTTGCCTTTTTTACACTTTCCCTTGCAAGCTTCTTAATACCAGCCATTTCCTTTCTCTCTTTCTCCGATTGAAGAATTTTTCTTAGCAATTCATCGGCTGTTTCTGAATGTATATGAAGATAGTTGTCTAGATTTCGTTTAACAATATCATTAACAAAATTTCTGATACTTTGACCACTAGGTTCTATAGCTTGAGAACCTAACTTGGTTTTGGTTTGTGACTCGAATACCGGTTCTACAACTTTAATACTTATGGCTGCAATTATGGACGATCGAATATCACTGGTTTCAAAGTCCTTATTATAAAAATCGCGTACTGTTTTAACAATCGCTTCCCTAAAAACAGTTTGGTGAGTACCACCCTGCGTTGTGTGCTGACCGTTTACAAATGAGTAATATTCTTCACTATACGACCTTGAGCTATGAGAAAAAGCACATTCAAAATCACCTTCTTTAATATGCACTATTGGATACCTAACAGGGCCATTTCCATTTATGTTATGTTCAAGCAAATCTACAAGTCCATTTTTTGCCTGCATTTTGGTACCGTTGAAAACAATTGTAATGCCATTATTAAGGAAAACATAATTCCATAGCATTTCTTCAATATACTCAACAAGGTAATGAAAATTACCAAAGACTTCAGAATCAGGTGTGAACGTGATAATTGTACCTCGTTNCTCATCGCACTTAACAATAGGCTTATCNTCTACTAAGGCTCCTCGTTCATAATTAACGATTTTCGTTTTTCCTTCTCGTATTGATTGTGCAAGAAAATTATAGGAAAGAGCATTTACTGCTTTAGATCCTACCCCATTTAATCCAACGGCCTTTTTAAATACTTTTGAATCATATTTAGCTCCGGTATTTATCTTACTTACACATTCGTTTACTTTACCAAGGGGCATTCCACGTCCGTAATCTCTTATAGTAACCGTTTTATCGTTAACTATAACTTCAATTGTATTACCATGTCCCATTACAAATTCATCAATTGAATTATCAATTACCTCCTTTATAAGAACATATATTCCATCATCCTGGGAACTACCGTCTCCAAGTTTTCCTATATACATACCTGGCCTTAGCCTAATATGTTCTTTCCAATCAAGCGACCTTATACTATCTTCTGTGTAATCAGCGGACATTTATTCTAATTTTGCAACAAAAATAGCAACCTAACAAATGATTTTTACAAGATTAATAAATATTTGTTAAGAATTAACTGTTGAAAACCTGCTTATAGCAAGGGGTTCAGAGGATTAGTGTCAAAGAAACTACGTACTCGTTAGTTTATTATTAACATGTAACCGCTCTAACAAAAATAATTTTCTTATATATGCCAATTATTCTTGTATTAGAGATTGACAATGGATACCCTTAATGCCCTTGACGAAATTCGGTTAAATTTCAGCGGCGGTAATCTACTTGCTTTGAATATCGCACTTGCATTTGTAATGTTTGGTGTCGCACTTGAAATTAAGATTGATCATTTTAAGAAACTAATACTTAACCCTAAATCAGCATTTATTGGTATTTTCTCACAATTTCTAATGCTGCCTTTCTTAACATTCTTATTAACTATAGCACTGCATGATTATTTAACTCCCACAATGGCATTAGGAATGATACTGGTTTCAGTTTGTCCCGGAGGTAATATATCTAATTTCATCTCATCACTTGCCAAGGGTAATCTGGCATTAAGTGTTTGCCTTACTGCAATAGCAACACTTGGAGCCATTTTTTTTACACCAATTAATTTTGCTTTCTGGGGCAAACAAACTATCAACTTTTATCAGGCTGCTGACCCTGATATGCTTCTACGTCCTCTGGAAATTGATGCATACCAAATGTTTCGTACTGTATTAATAATTCTTGGTATCCCTCTAATATTAGGTATATTTATCAATACTAAGTACGCTTTATTTACCTCAAAGATTGTAAAACCATTAAAAATGTTTTCCATAATACTATTTGCAGTATTTGTAATACTTGCAATTGTTAAAAACTTTGAATATTTTGAAATTGCTATAGGTTATATCTTTCTTATAGTCCTAATTCACAATACATTGGCTTTCGGTAGTGGCTATTTTCTGGGATTAATTGGCCGTAGACCAATAGTTGACAGAAAGACCATTGCAATAGAAACAGGCATTCAAAATTCGGGACTTGCACTGGTATTGATTTTTAATCCTAATATATTTCCTCCCGAACTAGAATTAGGCGGAATGGCAATAATTGCTGCATGGTGGGGTATATGGCATATACTTGCAGGACTTTTATTGGCAGGGTTCTGGAGTAAGTTCAAGTATGGTTTAACAAAAACTAAAGCTCTTACAAATTAATGGGTTTAAATAATATTGAAAAGAAGTCGGTAGGTTATAATATCCTCAAGGTCTGGGTTAAATTTTGGCATAACAAAATCTATTATAGAAATTATACTATTCTAGGGACTGAAAACATTCCAGCTAACAAACCTATTATATTTACTGTTATTCATCAAAATGCCCTGATGGATGCACTTGCATTACTTTTTAGTATTAAAAAGCAACTTGTTTTTATAGCCCGTGCTGATATTTTTAAAAAACCTGCTATAGCAAATATATTATATTTCCTTAAAATACTTCCGATTTATCGTGTTAAGGATGGTTTTAACACAGTTAAGAAAAATCAAGATACAATTCTTAAAACCGTTGATATTATGACCTCTGGCAATGCAATAGTTATTCTGCCTGAAGGAAGTCATGCTGGTTTAAGAAGACTAAGACCTTTAAAAAAAGGATTTGCCCACATGGCTTTTCAGGCTGAGGAGGTAAATAATTTTTCACTAGACGTACACATTGTTCCGGTAGGACTAGATTACGAGAATTATCATAATGTAAGGAGTTCACTGATAGTTAATTTTGGAGAACCAATTGCAGTAAAGGAATATATTGAGTTATATAAAGAGAATTCTGCTATTGCAATTAACGAAATTAAGCAAAGGTTAAGTGAACATATAAAGCCACTGATTGTAAATATTGAGAGTGAAAATAATTACAATTTGTATAATGAATTAAGAGATATTTATCGCTCGCGAATGGCCAGGATATTAAGGATAGATACCACTGATGAGAAGAATCGAATTTATATTGACCAGCAGCTGATTGAACGTGTATCTAATTACGAAAAGCAAAATCCGGGTAGATTTGAAGATCATCAGCAAACTGTGAATAGGTTCATTAAGTTAAGAGACAAGTTTGGATTTAATAACAGGATTGTTGATCAAAGAGGATTAAGCATTTTAAATCTGATATGCAGTTCTATCACCCTTATCGCTACTCTTCCTATGTTCATTTATGGAGTAATAAATAACTTCCTGTCTTTTTGGATACCTTTAAGAATATCAAAAAGTATTAAAGACCCACATTTTAAAAGCTCAATTAAATTCGTAATATCGTTTTTGTCTTTTCCTGTTTTCTATATAATTCAGTCTTTAGCAGTTTTAGTAATTTTTAACGATTGGGGAATTGTACTAGTGTATTTTCTAAGTCTTCCGATTTCAGCGTCTTTTGCCTGGTGTTGGTATAATACATTCAAAATGATTAAAACAGGCTGGAATTATAGCAGATTATCTTATGGCAAAAACGATAATTTCTTTGAGATGCTGAAACTTTATGATGAAATTATTATGCTGGCAGATAACATAATGAGCAAAAATTAGACTGAAAAAAGCAAGCGTAATCTTTTGGATCTTCAGCCAGTTGGTTAGTCTATCTTTTCGAATGATTTTTAAATATTAACATCCTGCTACACAGATATATGTAAGTTAAACAACCGAATTGTGCAAAATATAGTAAAATCAAATCCCGAAATCAAAAAAACAGTATATTTGCACCCCGATTTTAAGGTATAAATAAAGCGGATGTGGCGAAATTGGTAGACGCGCTAGACTTAGGATCTAGTGTCGCAAGACGTGGGGGTTCGAGTCCCTTCATCCGCACAATGTAAGGATTAAGTAACGAGAAGTTTATCCCGATTTAAAAGTTCTTGAGAAGAATTGAATTAGAAATTTTTTATCGGGGAGTCCCTTCATCCGCACAAGTAATAAGTTCTTAAATTTACTAAGTTGAAAGTATTAAGTTATACGTTTAAGATTAAAATTTCTGGTGTCAGCTTTTTGCTTTAAGCGACAAGACTATAATTTTTACAATTGTTAATAATCATCCTTAATTTTATACCTTTAAACTTATTTATTTTTCATCATCAGCTTTACACATAATGGAGTTTTGTAATTGAATTAACAATAAAAATTAATGAATATATCTCAGGAATCCAATGGCGAACTCACTGCCATTATTCATATTAACCTTCAGGAAAGCGATTATATTGACGCCGTAAACAAGCAGCTTTCAGATTACAGAAAAAAAAGCTAAGATGCCCGGTTTCAGACCAGGCATGGTACCAATTGGCATGATCAAGAAAATGTATGGCAATAGTGTTATGGTAGACGAGGTTAACAAATCTCTTTCTGAGGGTCTTAACAATTATATTATTGATAATAAAATAAACATAATTGGTAACCCTATTCCTAATGCGGAAAAAACCACTAAAATTGATTTTGCAAAGCAAAAAGATTTTGATTTCTATTTTGATATCGGAATTGCACCGGAACTTAGTATCAAATTATCAAAAGAGATTAAAGTTCCGTATTACACTATTAAAATTACTGACACTGAAATTGACAAAGCCATTGGTGATGTTAAAGTGAGATTTGGAGAAGATGAGAATCCTGAAGTGGCTGAAGCTGGTGATGCATTCCAGGGTAAGTTTATCGAAGTGGATTCTGAAGGAAACACAATTGAAGGAGGTATTGAGAATGATGGATTCCTGAAATATGAAGATATCAAACTCAAAACAACCCAAAACAAGTTTATCGGCAAAAAAGCTGGCGAATCAATTATTTTCAACCCTTTGAAAGCAATTAAAGATGAGTCAAAAGTTGCATCATTGATTAACCGTCATGAAGATGGAGACGAAAAGCTAAAATCCGATTACAAATTCGAAATTGCAAAAGTTGTTAGAATTCATGAAGCTGAACTTGGTGAAGATCTTTATAAAAAAGTTTTTCCCGCCCAGGAAATTGCAAGTGAAGAAGAATTTACAGAAGCACTTTCAAATGACCTTGTAAAGCATTATCAACGAGACACTGATCGCCAGTTTTTAGCAGATACTGTGAAAGAACTAATTAAAATTGCCGATATTAGCCTTCCAGATGAGTTCCTGAAAAGATGGTTACTCGAAAGTAATGAAGGTAAGATAACGCAAGAACAAGTTGACACACAGTATGATAACTATGCTCGTACTTTTAAGTGGCAACTATTAGAAGGAGAATTGCTAAAAGAACACGCCGAAGATATGCAGGTAAAAGAGGAAGAAGTTAGAGAAAAAGTAGCAGCATATTTTCAGACAATGGGTGGTGGCACTGAAATAACGCCACAAATTGAAGGTATCATTGACCAGGTACTCAGTAATAAAGAAGAAAAACAAAAGATTTTTAATGATATTCAGGATGAAAAACTTATTAAGCTCTTTAAAGCGAATATTACTCCAAAGAACAAAAAAGTTACTACTGAAAAGTTTATAGAAATAGCATCAAAAATAGATTAGGAGGACACCATGAACAATAGTAAAGAATTCAGAAAATATGCTGTAAAGCATCACGGTATAAGCAGTACATCATTAGATAAATATAGTTCAGCTTACGGTAGTTATATATCGCCAACTATTATTGAAGAGAGACAGTTAAACATTGCACAAATGGATGTGTTTTCACGATTAATGATGGATAGAATTATTTTTTTAGGTGTCGCGATTGACGATTATGTTGCAAATATAATTCAGGCTCAACTACTATTTCTCGAATCAAATGATGCAAGTCGGGATATTCAAATTTACTTAAACACACCGGGTGGTTCAGTATACGCAGGACTTGGTATTTACGATACAATGCAATACATAACTCCTGATGTTGCAACGATATGTACTGGTATGTCAGCTTCAATGGGAGCTATATTACTTTGTGCCGGAACTCAGGGTAAACGAACCGCACTAAAACATGCTCGTATACTGATACATCAACCAATGGGTGGAGTTCAGGGACAAGCCTCGGATATTGAAATAACCGCAAGGGAAATTCAAAAGCTAAAAAAGGAATTATATGAGATTCTTGCCCATCATACTAAACAAACCTATAAGAAAATCTGGAAAGATTCTGACAGAGATTTTTGGATGACAGCTAAAGAAGCTCTTGATTATGGTATGATTGATGAGGTTCTTGTAAAAAATAAAAGAATTAAAAGTTGATTAACTAATCAGTATTATTTTAGCGACTAATTTATTAATAAAAATTTGAGATAAAATCTGAAATAATGGTAAAAAGGAAATAAGAATTATTTACTGGTGATTTAACTCATTAGTAATCCATAATTTTTTCCTCACAGTTCGTAAATCCTAAAGCCATGGCAAAAAAAGATAAAGGACATTGTTCGTTTTGTGGTAGACCGGAGCCTGAAACTACGATTCTTGTTTCAGGAATTGATGCTCAGATCTGTAATTTTTGCATCGAGCAATCTAACCTTATTTTAAAAGAAGAAAACACCGATACTTTTAAAGTTCCTCACGACCACTTAACAATACTTAAACCGGTTGAAATTAAAGTATTTCTTGACAAGTATGTAATCGGACAAGAAGATGCTAAACGAGTGTTGTCGGTTGCTGTTTACAACCATTACAAACGCATAGCCCAGGAAGAAGATGATAATGATGTTGAGATCGAAAAATCAAATATTATTCTTGTTGGAGAAACCGGAACAGGAAAAACTTTACTTGCTAAAACTATTTCTCGCATGCTACATGTACCATTTGCAATTGCAGATGCAACAGTACTTACAGAGGCTGGCTATGTAGGAGAAGATGTTGAAAGCATACTTACAAGACTACTACAAGCTGCTGACTACAATGTAGCTGCCGCCGAAAAGGGAATAATATTTATTGATGAGATTGATAAAATTGCAAGGAAGAGTGACAATCCATCTATCACTCGTGATGTTTCAGGAGAGGGAGTACAGCAAGCATTGCTGAAACTGTTGGAAGGCACCTTAGTTAATGTTCCTCCACAAGGAGGCAGAAAACACCCCGATCAAAAGATGATTAGTGTTAACACTAAAAATATTCTTTTCGTGGCAGGAGGAGCCTTTCATGGTATTGACAGGATTATTGCATCAAGACTCAGAACAAATGTTGTAGGATATTCATTTTCGGGTGTGAATGACGAAACTATCGATAAGCAACATTTATTGAAATATATTGCTCCTGGTGATTTAAAGAATTACGGATTAATCCCTGAAATTGTAGGAAGATTGCCTGTGCTCACTTATTTAAATCCACTTGACAAAGCCATACTTAAGCGTATATTAGTTGAACCGAAGAATGCAATCACAAAACAGTTTGAGAAATTATTCAGCATGGATAATATTGAGCTCAAATTTGATAATGAAGCGCTTGGTTTTGTAGTGGATAAATCCATTGAATTTAAGCTTGGAGCCAGAGGGTTACGATCAATAATAGAAGCAATACTTGTTGATGCAATGTTCGAATTACCTTCGAAAAAAAGAGCAAAACATCTACATGTCACCCTACCCTATGCCAAAGAAAAATTTGGCAAAACAAGTCTTGCCAAATTACGCACAGCTGTTTAGTAACTACTACTAAATACTTTTTTGGCACAAACCTTTCATATGTATAAATGTCAATGTGTTTGTACCTGGTAAATAAATGAAGAAACAAATTTTCATATTAACTATTGTTTTAGCAGGTGTAGTTGAGTTAGTTGCACAAAGAGTTGAACCAATAACTGTTCAAGCAATTGTAGTTGGTAGTGATACAATTCCTATTATCAGGCTAAATGAAGTTGAAATATATTCGTTTAAGATTCCTAAAACACGAAAGGCTAAGAAAAAACTTACAAGACTTGTCAAAAATGTAAAGAAAGTTTATCCCTGGGCTCGGCTGGCAGGAATCCAGCTACGCAAATATGACAATTTACTTTCGCAAGCAAAGAATGACAAAGAAAGACGAAAGATAATGAAAGAGGCTGAAAAAGAAATAAATAAAAAATATGGTGGCAGCCTTAAAAAACTCACATTCTCTCAAGGGAGAATACTTATCAAACTTATCGATCGAGAAACAGGAAACACTTCCTATTCTTTAGTGCAGGAGTTACGAGGTAATTTTACTGCATTCTTTTACCAGGCGTTTGCACGAATTTGGGGTTATAATTTAAAAGTAAAATACGATCCCAATGGTGCTGATAAAAATATAGAAACTATTGTTAGGATGATTGAAAGAGGCCAAATCTAATGGTCTAATTCTCAAACATTTTATCCCTTATCTACAGCCTTCAACTCAACCTTACACTACGTACGTGCAACTTCAGATTCTTTAAATTTACTATTTCTGTAATATGCTAATATAGTGATTGCAAAAACTATTGCGATTGAGTAGTAAACAAAATTTGGTACGGGAACAGGATCACCTGATGCATATGAATGTAATCCTGATAAATAATAATTTACACCGAAATATGTCATCAATATAACTCCCAAGGAAATTAAAGCAGCAAAATTAAAAGCAAATTTTGATTTTAAACCAGGCATATAATGCATATGTGCTATAAAAGAATATACTAGTACACTTACCAGAGCCCATGTTTCTTTAGGATCCCAACCCCAATATCGACCCCAGCTTTCATTTGCCCAAACACCGCCGAGAAAAGTTCCAATTGTAAGTAAATACAACCCTATCACTACTGATCGTTCATTAATGGCTGTTAACTCACCAATCTTGGCATCCATTTTAATGGCATTCTTTCTTGTTTTCATTATCATTAATAGTAAATTCATAAACCCAAGTATTGCACTGAGGGCAAGGAAACCATAGCTGGCAGTTATAATTGAAACATGAATTGTTAACCAATAAGATTTAAGTACAGGGACAAGGTTAGTAACTTCCGGATCCATCCAACTTAAATGTGCAACCATAAGAATTATTGAAGATAGTATTGTGGTTGCAGCTATCGTCATTTTGGATCCACTTGCAAAAATTAATCCTGCGAGTAAAGTAATCCAACCAATGTAAATCATCGACTCATAACCATTGCTCCAAGGCGCATGTCCGGATATATACCACCTGATAGCAAGTCCAAATGTTTGAAAAACAAAACCAACTACCACCAGTGCTATTAGAAAATTAATAACATACTTTAGTCCTTTTGAAGGTTTAAACATCTCTACAAACAGAAGTATGATCATAAACAAACCAAGTACTCCATATAATTTGCTCAGGTTATTAAAAATAGCCAACTTATTGTAGAGTATCTCAAACTTAATCCTGCTTTCAGAAGGTACTACTGATGAACCGAACTTTTTTTGATAATCGGCGATGCCTTCCAATAGCTTATCAGCTTTCGAAATATTGCCGTCGGCTAGTGCACCAAGATAGGCAGGAATAACTGTTTTTAAGAATGTAGAGTCAGCCTCCGGTCGGTTTACAATTCTGGATACTGGAGAATACCAAGGTTGGTTTGTATTGTAAGCATCGGGTAATATTTTCAGCATATCACCATTAAAAACCATAAAACATATATTAAGTCTTTCATCAACTTTCAATACGTCATTGTCGAATTTATTTCGTAATCCAGGTGTTTTTGCATAGGCCTCTGTCACGTACTTATTCAACTTATAAGTTCTGTCATTCATATTTATGAAATCAAAATATGAAGCATGTTTACCTTTAATCTTCAAAATCGCTTTTAATTCGGGATGTGATACCTTTATTAATGGAACCTGTTGCCATTTACCAGGATTGCTCATCATTCCCAGGAATATCTGATCAGAATTTAAACCATTAATGGTAGTTTTACGGGAAATTTTCCTTATTAATTCATCAGACAGAGTATTAACTGGTTTAAACCTACCATCGTTCGATTGCACTATTAATTCACCAAATTTCTCTGCGTGTTCCTTTGATATATCTTTTTGTTTAGAATTAGCAGTATTTCTCTGTTGCGCAAAAGCGCTGGAAGCTACTAAGAAAATAAGTAAAGTCGCAACAGCTTTTGTTTTATTAATCTTTTTCGTTGAGTTTTTAAGCAATCTACCAAGTAAAGCGAATCGCGAATGACGACTTACTATGGCAAGAAACATACCAAGACTCATAAAGAAATATCCAACATATGTAAAAAATGTGCCCCAGTAATCGTGTGCTACTGAAAGTATTGTACCTAATTCATCTTTATCATACGAAGATTGGAAGAATCGGTATCCTCTGTAATTGAGCACGTTATTCATATAAATTCTATAATCTTGGGATATGTTTTTTGCCCGATCCGTCAATACAACCTCACTGGCATATGATGACGGACTGTTAGAAACAGGATATCTTTCCAGCTGAAAGTCTTTCAAAGTTAAGGAAAATGGGAGCACAATCTGTTTTGCCCCATAAGACATACTGAAGCTAGCACCACCAAATGTAAAATAAATTGGCTGTCCCATATAGCCTTTACCGCCTCTTAGGACAACCTCCTCAGTTTTATCACCATTGCTAATCTCAACAACTAAGGCATCCATCATACTACCTTGCCCTGTATGGTTAACATAATCAATAGTACCCATAGGGTAATAATTGGAAAGGACAATATTAAAACTGCGAAAACTATAAATTTTCTGGGGTTCCATAGAATTCCAATTTCCATTCTCCAAAGTATCAACTATATCTGTAGCCATTGACATTGCCAATATTTCTTCATTAGCAAACACTTTGAGATCACCATTTATAATATCTAAATTTACCGCCTCTGAATTAAAATTATCACTAAAATTTATCTTTTTCTGTCCAACCAAACTACTATGGCCATATTTTAGTATATGATTCTTGCTTCCTGTTCTATCAGAAACAGTCAGAACTACAAAAGGATCCCCTACATCTTGAGCTTCAGAGATAACTTCACGAGCATTTGGAACATACATTACACTTTTAAAGCTAAAAGACTTATTGTTTATATTAGCTGATGTGCTCAAAACCCCAGGTGTTAATACAGACAACATTACCTTCTTGCTTAACGTAGTAGATGATGTGCCGTCAACAATTTCTACATCTACATAAGTTTCGCTCGAAAGAATAGTGTTAGAGGCATTACCTTCGCGTATATGCATCATACCTTCATAGCTGACAAAGCGTGTAATTGCTGATCCAACTAGTATTATGATAAAAGCTGCATGAAACATAAAGATTGGAAGCTTTTTTAATTTGTACATACGATCAACAATTATTCTACCAACCAAATTAACTGTTAAAATAAATAACAGAATATTAAACCATGTAGCATTATAGACAACAGTTTTTGCCGCCGTAGGGCCAAAATCGTTCTCAATAAATGTTGCTGTACCTATAGAAATAGCAAACAAGAGTATTAATGCACCCATGGTTTGCATTGAAAACAAAATATTTGAAAATTTTTTCATTTTTTATAATTTATTTTGAGATAAATGTTGTAAAAAATTTACTACTAATTCAGTCCCAACAAGTATCCGGATCATGTTATTAATTATCTTTTATTGAAATTACAACGTCAATTGCTCCAACACCAAACTTGGTTATGGATGCCATCTTATTTTCAAGGTTTTCGTAATCTTCAAGTTCTTTGATAATAGCATCTTTTAAAACACCGTTACCAACTCCATGAATGAACGTTACCTTTTGATAATTACTTTTTATGGTACTTTCAAGAACCTTTTTGAATGTATCAATCTGTATCTTAAGCATCTCCAAACTAGACAATCCAAGTATGTTATCTATCAATTCACCAATGTGTAAATCAACAACAGCTTCTAGCTGACCTGTTTTGTATTTGTCAATTAAGGGTTTGTCTGTAATTTTGGTTTTGAGCTTTTCTACTTCGGCATCTAACTTCCGTTCGGTTTCACAATCGGAGGCCACAACCAAAGTATTTTGTGTGATAACCATTACAATAATCGCTTTACCATTCAATAAAGTGTTTGCCCGATAGCTTCCTTCTTTAAAAAACCTACTTACTTGAATATCAATCACTGAATGCACAGGCAGGTAAACTTTGTCAGGAGAATCAGAGTGAAATAATAGTTGTAAGTATCCTGATGTCCATTTTTCAATCTCTTCACGATCAATCGTTTCAATAACAATTTTTGAATTTGCAGGAACCGAGTTGAAATCAACTCCTTCTATTTTACCGCCTATGTTAAGAAAAAGACTAAATAATAATTCATATGGTGTATTATTCACTAGTAGGACATCGATGTCACCTGTAAGTAGCCACTGCTGTTCGTGGGGTTCAAAAGCAAGATATACACCTGGTTCTTCTTTTATGTTGCCCCATGGGTTAATATCAGAAATAAATTCAGGCTCATTATCATCACTGTTCTGAACAGTGGACGGAATACTGGTTGTAATGGTATCTTGTGTTTGGAGATCCCTCTGATCCGGCATCAATTCCGAAGTAACAACAGGCATCTCAAAGCCATCATCAGTTTTAATGTTAACAAGTCTTGAGTCGAGTATCTTAGTTACAACACCCCCTCCTACTTCGTCAATAAATTTTACTTTATCACCTAATTTGAACTTCATTAATACTGATATTAGAGCGGCAAAAATAGTAAATAAGACAGGGCAATCATGTTAAAAAATACAAATTATTTAGCCAATAATCAAAATTAAGTAGGGATTATTAAAATAGAACATTTAATGACTTGTAATTACTAAATTAGGACGACAGGAAGTTAGATTAATTGTCAGGACTATATGTGCTTAATTGAATAGTTAAGTCATCTAATAAGTATGTTTGCTTTTTAACATTCCATATATAAAACTTAATATATGCCATGTTATCAGTTATTTCAGGGAGTTTGAATCCGATACTGCCCTCCTGCCAACTTTGATAAATATTATCTGGTAACTGCTTTACTCGAAATGCCTTGTAGAAAACACTACTATCCTTTGTATCATTAATATCCACAACAAATAATGCCTTTAATGAAGCATTTTGTATGAGTTCATAGTAATAAGCTTTAAATCTGACAAAAATATTGTTATACCCAATAAGAGTATCACTTATTTGAAATTTTAAAGATGGACTATAAATGTTAATTGGTGTTTGAATAACAGACAAAGAATCTGAAAATGTAATTTCCCGGTTCAAACTATTTGACGTTGTCCAGCCTTTATCAAAAATACCAATATGATTAGATGAGCTAAAAAATGGTTTTTTTGACAAGCAACCATAATATGATTCATCACTCCCTGATATTACATTCTTATATTTCTTATCCATTTTTAGGAAAACATGCCAATATGAACTCTTCGACATGGAATCAGGATGAATAATACCTACTGCATATTGATACGACTGAAAAAGGTTTAGTAAAAGAAAAATAGAAATAAAAAATGCTGAAACAATTCTAAAACGTTTCATTTTAATTTGGAAAAGAAATATGGCAATTACAAGCATAAACAATCCATAATAATCTACCATGGGCCTCATCCCAAAACTATCTCCATAGAACCAATTCCACCATGAAGAGAAAATGTAAACAAGGATAAAAAAGAAAATCACGAATGATATTGCAGTATAGATCGATTTTCGCCAGCCTTGATAAATTACTGCAGGTAACAATAGCAAAAAGACAGGTGAATAAATAAACCATCCTTTCCGATAACTAAAAAGAAAATTACTTATTTGTGGTTCTGTAAAATAAAATCCTTCGTTTTTATACCCAAAAATAATTAGTCCTCCTGTTTGAAGATAATTGATTATCAATTGCGGGCTAATTGTTAGTGCAAGTATTATAACTGCAGGTATGTAGTTGTAACCTTTGAATTTCAACTTAACCGTATTGAAGAATATTTGTGGAGTACCTGCTATAAAAGGTAGGGATGCTACAACAACTATATTTATAGGACGCACAAGTATAACCAAACCCATTAAAAATGAAGCTAATAACACATACCTTTTCTCATAATTCAAAAATCCCTTTCTACAGAAATACAGAAATATTGTAATCAGTGTAAAGGAGTATGCATGTGAAAATGATGGCTGAACGAACACATAGAAAAATAAGTTCGTTCCGAACAAAGTTACTGTTGCCATTGCCCAGGCAAATTTTCGATCTATACCGTAAGTAAGTAATAACTTCACGAAATAGATAATTCCTTGTCCAACCCAAAATAACGTTGCAAATGCAACACTGTACTGAAATATAATATTATAACCATCGGGTGTTAAACCAAGTAGCAAACTAATCAGAAATCCTAAAAGAAAAAAGGGAAGTTGTAAAAGAGCTGTACCAACGGTATATTTATTTATATGTACATCGTCATACTTATGAAAATAATGACCCATATAATCGGGGGGTCTCCTTTGCTTTTCAAATTGGAGGACCTCTTCAAAATCAACACTATGAAAAATAAATATTGACGGTAAATATGCATAATGTCCACTTCCGTCACCATCTATAAATACTTTACGATCAGAATCAGTACTCAGAAAATTAACGATAACGAAAACAAATAGTAATGTTAAATAGAGCAGTAAATATTTTCTGGTTATTATTCTCACTTATGAAAAATATTTTCAATGAGCGAATTTATTAAATTAAATCATATTAAATGGAAGTTTGTGGGTGAGGATTAACGGAGCATTAATTTAGAAAGATTCTGTGAAATATAGGCTGTTTGTTTATTAATTTTGTATCATAAAAATTAACAACAGAAAAGAGATGAAAAAGAAATTCGATCCTGCCACAGCGTTGCAAAAAATAGAACAATTTGGAGAATTCGGAGGGGTTAATCCATCAATTACAGATTCGGCAACATATACATTCCTTCATGAAAATGTTATGATTGATGCATTTCAGGGTGAAGCCGAAGGTTGTTTTTTGTACTCACGCCACTGGAACCCTTCTAACAAATACCTTGCTGATGCACTTGCAAATATGGAAGGCACAGAAGCTGCCTGGGTGACAGCATCTGGAATGGCTGCAATTACTACAGCAATTCTCCAAATTTGTAATACAGGTGATCATATTATTACCAGTGTTACTACTTACGGAGGCACTTTTGCATTTCTGCACAACTATGTTAAAAAGTTTAATATTGAGGTATCATTTGTAAATATTTCCGACCATGAAGGCATTAAGAAAGCTATAAAACCCAATACTAAGGTTATTTATACCGAAAGCATGACTAATCCTATGCTTCAGGTGAGTGATATTCCAGCAATATCTAAGATCGCACATGAGCATGGCATAAAAGTTCTAGTTGATAATACTTTTACTCCGATGATTCTTAGCCCATTCAAACTTGGTGCCGACATAGTAGTTTATAGTATGACAAAATTTATTAATGGCAAAAATGATTGTGTTGCTGGTGCTATTTGCGCATCCGAAGAATTTATTAACGACATAAGCAATGTGAATGACGGGACAGCCATGTTACTTGGCCCAGTTCTCGATCCTTTGCGCTCATCATCCATACTTAAAAACCTTGGCACACTCCACATACGGATGGTTCAACATGGCAAGAATGCTATGTTCCTTGCAAAGAAGTTTAAAGAAATTGGGTTAAAATGTAATTACCCGGGAATATCAGAACATCCACAGCATGAACTCATGAATAGCATGATGAATGAAGGATTTGGTTATAGCGGAATAATTGCCATCGACCTGGAAACTGCTGAAAGAGCAACTCCATTTATGGAGCTTATGCAAGAAAAGGGGGTTGGCTATCACGCTGTTAGTCTTGGTTATTTCAAAACATTATTCTCTAATTCAGGTAGAAGTACTTCATCAGAAGTCCCAATTGAGACACAAAAGGAAATGGGTCTCTCTCCCGGGTTAATCAGATTCTCAGTTGGCCTTGACCACGATATTGACCGAACCTTTGAATTGATAAAATCGTGCCTTGAGGAACTTGGTTACTTGTAATTCACATACTTTCCATCTATTATCATAACTTTATTAGCTATCCGCAATTAATTCTCTAATTGGGGTATATCCTAACTCCTACTTTCTTACTTACTAAATTGTTAATAAATTATCCTACTATGTATCGCATAGTCCTATTTATTCCATATATTCTTGCATTAACTATTACCAATATCAATTAAATGAAAAAGATAAGAATAACTACTATATTAATGATATGCTCAATCTTCCTTATCTACGGTTGCCAAAATAAATATTCATCCGAACAATTGCAAATTGTTGTTGATGTGTATCTTAAAGATAAACCCAAAGTACTGGGAACAATCGTTAAAGTTGATATCGAAGGCAAACGATCCTATAAAGCGGCAAGTGGTTACATTGACAGTACCCAGGTAAAGCCAATAATTTCCGATACAAAATTCCCAATTGCAAGTATTACAAAACTATTTACTTCCGTACTGGTTCATCAATATATAGAAGATGGAAAAGTAAAACTGGAAGATCCAATGATCAAATATCTGTCATCGGATTAGGCCTCTGTACTTGAAAAAATTGAATTTGGTAATGAGATAACTATAGAACAGGCATTAGGTCATAGAAGCGGTATTGCTGACATCACAGAAATTAGGGAACTAAGGGACTCTCTACTTTCAGATAACACAATGAGATTAAGTCCATTAGAGGGATTAAAGTGGGTTCAGCGAAAAGGAGAGACTAAATTTAAACCCGGAGAAAATTTCGATTATACAAATACTAATTACATTTTGCTTGGAGCAATGGTTGAACATCTATCCGGTATGTCATACGAAAAAGTTCTAAACCAGAATATACTTAACAGAATCGGACTGAAGAATACCAACTTTACAGGTACTACCATAGGATCTTTAAATGAAGAAATAGCTCATTCGTACTTCGAGGAAGGAGGCCGATTGCATGATGGAAACAAAGTAAATCTTGAATGGGCCGGTGGGGCAGGTGGTATTATAAGTAATACAGATGATCTAATCAGTTTTTATAAAGCACTTGATGCTGGAAACCTATACGATAAAGAGGAAACTTATGATCAAATGTGTAAACTTGTTAGCAATAATGAAGTATACGGTCATGGAATTGAAGTTAACGATGATCCTGAAATAGGTTTGTATTATGGTCATAAAGGTAGTATCTTTAATACCCGTACTATTCTGGCATACTTTCCTGAAAAGCAGATCACTATAAGTATTTGCCATACTCTTAACGGTTTTTCGATGTTGCCACCGAAAGATTTAATGAAATTGGTTTTAAAAAGTATAACTGGCGATTTACAGTCAGATGATGACAATTCTGTAGCTGTTGATATTCTTATTGACACTTCAAATCTTATTAGTAATAAAGATGTACCTGCCTATGGTGAATGGGACTTTGATATGAAAGAGGTTTGGAGTATTGGTAATATCGATGCATACCCTTTAAAAAATATGACCAATCTGCAAGTAGGTGAAAACGGTGAAATATACTTATTCGCAGTAGATCTATCAGAAATCTGTATTCTTGATCAGGAAGGAAATTTAGTGACCTCGTTTGGCGGACAAGGAGATGGCCAACAATTTCAATATATATCAAAATTATATTCCTCGCCAGGCTATATTCATGCTTTAGACTGGGGAACTTCAAACGATATCATAAAGACTTTCGACAATAGAGGAAACTTTGAGAGTTCCTTTAACCTGATAGAAGGAATAACACCTTATACTTTTATAAATAAAGATCAATATATTGCGATTAAATCAGGCTCTACAGTCAGTAATCGTCCCACGTATGAAAAGCTTCTTCTTTTATCATCAACACAGAAAGAAAAGTCAGAAATCGGAAAGTTCATTGCTGACGAAAAGTTAGTTCTAACCATCAAAACTGATAGAGGACGTATTAGTCATATAACGGATGATATGGAAATATTTCCGCGACTAATTGTTCATTATAATGAAAACATGCTCTATATTGGCAGGAGCGATCGATATCTAATAAAGAAGACCGATTTACACGGTAATGAAGTTCTTTCCTTTGGCATCAAGGGAAGAAAAAAAACATCAATACCAATAAGTTATGTTGAGGACCGGGCTTCTAAGGTTAGGATAGGTAATAAGGAAATCACACCGGAAATGAAAGTAGAATACTTGACTGGTTTTCCCAATCAACATGTATATTATACTAAGATCACAACAGATGAGCAAGGTCTGATTTATGTATTCCTACCTGATAAAGTTAATAAAAGAAAACTTGAGGTTGATATTTTCTCTCGAGCTGGTAAATATCTGTATCGTTCTATTATTAAACTTCCTGAAGGGTTACGATACTTTAGACCAACTGTTATTAAAGGTAATTACTTTTATACCCTTGTAAAAAGTGATACAGGTAAACACAAACTTGTTAAGTATAAACTACGTTTGCCTGAATATATCGATAAGCAAAACCAACAGATAAACACCGGTATGGAGATAAAATTTCGTGCGTCAGTTTAGATAAATCCTAGATGCACAACTATTTCATATCACCCAGTATCAATGGTAAACCATCTTTACCGCTGCCAATAACAACAACTTTTGTATTATTAGATTCAGCTAGCTTAAGAGTTGCACTAATTCCTTTTTCGCGCAATATATTACTTGTAAGACTGGCATTAAGAATCCTGTTAGCTTCGGCCTTACCTTCAGCATCAATAATTTGACGCTGGGCCTCTTTTTGAGCTTTCTGTAATTTAAACTCATACTCGAGCGATTCTTGTTCTTGCTTTAGTTTTCCTTCAATAGCCGATTTAATTGTTGGAGGCAATACAATTGACCTTATCAATATTTGAGTTAGGTCCACATATTTTTGATCAAGAAGTTTCTTAGCTTCTTCAAATATCTCATCCTGAATAGCATCTCTCTTTGTTGAGTAAATTTGTTCAGGAGTATATCTACCAATCACACTTCGGGCAGATGATCGCAGCGCTGGAATCACAACTCTCCGCAAATAATCCGTTCCAATATTTGCATGCAGCATTCCAAGTTTATTGTATTCAGGTCTGTACCAAGCTGATACATCTGCTTTAATCTCTAACCCATTTGAAGAAAGGACGTTCATGTCTTCTGCAATTTCCTGCTGGCGAGTTTCATAGACTATCATTTCATTCCATGGAGCTAAAAAATGAAATCCTTCACCAAATGTTTGTGTTGTATCTATACCTCCACCGAAAGTTTTAAAAAGAACACCGGCATGACCTGCTTCAATGGTTGTAGTCATCCTACTCCAAAATATTATTATAAATATTATTACAATTACCACTATACCTATTGGTAATGCTTTTCTTAAATCAAATTCCTGTTGCTGTGCCATAGTTAAGATTTTTAATTAATGAATAGCAAAATTAATAATAATCGTCATTACTTCTCCGCAAAATTAAATATAAAAATATCCCAATCCTCATCTGTTAAAACAGACATTGCCATTTTAGTTCCATCAGGTGATATAACCGGATTTGCCACCCAAATTGAATCGTGCGTATGTCTCTCCAGATGACTGCCATCTTTCCATATAGAATAAAGTTCACTTATTTCATTATCCATTGTTGAGATGAAGAAAATCTTAAATCCTGATGGCCCCCATGATGGATGATAAGCAGGAAACTTATCAAACTCAATTTTAGGTTCGCCATACCAATTAATTACTTCAAGATTCTTTTTATTATCAGCTGGATTAATCTTACAATATACGATCTGCTTGCCATTGTTATATATATCCGGATTACAACTACCAAATCTATATTCTGTTAACCTGTTTAGGTTATTGTAAACAAAGTCATAACTATAAATCTCCCAGCGATTTGTTAACTCATCATAACCGTTAAAATAAACTTGACGTGATGAAGTTGAAAAAGAAGCGTTGCGGCTCTTAATATTGCGATGAAACAATGGCCTGACTTCCAGAGTATTCAAATCTAATTTGTAAAGATAATCAATACCATCCTTGTCAGAATCAAATACTATTTTGTCACCATCGGGATGCCAAACAGGATTTCTGAAATTATATTTCAGTTTACTTAAACATACTGCATTATCATCATCTAACCGATAAACATATATTCTGCTTTCATCATTAATCACCGATTGAAATAAGAGGTTCTTACCATCGTAAGACCATTCAGCAAATAATTCATCACCTTGCATCTTTGTGATGTTATTACCATCAACAATACTAAGAGGTTGTCCGTAAACACTACAACTATAGAGTATTAAGCTAATTATAAGTCGCCAATTAGCGATTGACCGCATTCTATTCTCAGGTTTAAAGTATGAAAAAATCTTGTCAAAAATATGAAATTGATGTAAAGAGGATGATTGGATTATTAGGATATGTTCAGAGTAATTGTATTGTTTATTGTTTACGATGTACATGCCTCTCTACAATTCCTAAGTATCTTAAATCCTCATACCAATATTTCTGATAACCCCTGTATTTAACAAATCGTTATTTTTGCATATCTAAATTTTTTTCAGATATGATATCTTCAGAATCTATTTCGCAACTTTTTTCAGAATTTAGTGGTCTAACTGCACTTGTTATTGGTGATGTAATGGTTGACTCGTATATATGGGGAAATGTAAGTCGTGTTTCTCCGGAAGCTCCTGTTCCAATAGTGGAAGTTGAAAAACGCGAAAACAGGTTAGGTGGAGCCGCTAATGTAGGTTTAAATTTAAGAGCTTTAGGCGCGACACCAATATTGTGCTCAGTTATTGGAACCGACCAAAGAGGTGATGATTTTACCGGATTGCTTAAAAAGGAGGGACTACCATTGGAAGGCATAATATATTGCGATGATAGAATTACGACCACTAAATTCAGAGTGATCGGAAATAATACGCAGTTGTTGCGAGTTGATGAAGAAACTACTTCACCACTAACTAAAAAACAAGACCAGCAACTGTGGCAACAAATAGAGATGCTGATTAATGAAAAAAGTATTGACGTTGTGGTATTCCAGGATTACGATAAAGGAATTATCTCACAAAAGCTTATTGAGCAGGTTGTAAAATTATCAAGAACTAAAAACATACCTGTTGTTGTAGACCCTAAGAAATCAAATTTTCTGAGTTACAATAATGTAACATTGTTTAAACCCAACTTAAAAGAAATAAAAGAAGGCCTTAATTTAGAGGTCACAGATGACAATGATGTAGATATTGAGCTTGCGGTTGCTAAGTTACAGGACAAATTAAACGCCCATATTATTTTGAATACTCTATCTGACAAAGGTGTATTTATTAGTTGGAAAATAAAAGAAGGTTACGAGTCTAGGTTGATACCGGCTCATATACGAAATATAGCAGATGTAAGTGGAGCTGGTGATACAGTAATTAGTGTTGCTGGACTATGTGTTGCACAAAATATTGATCCTCCAATAATGGCGGCAATTGCAAACCTTGCGGGTGGAATAGTTTGTGAAGAAGTTGGTGTTGTTTCTATTAATAAAGAGAAACTTCACAATGAAGTAAGCAGATTACTCTCAAGATCCTAATATTCTTCAACAAATCCTAGGCTACTAGATTAAAAATGAATAACAAGTCGGATAATAAGAACAGCACTTCACAACCAACCCATTCGGCTGATAAAGAGAATGTTAGAACTATGTTCAACGACATAGCCCCTAACTATGACTTTTTAAATCATTTTTTGTCAGCAGGTATCGACATACAATGGAGAAAGAAGGTTAGAAGGATATTAGCTCATACTAACCCAAAAAAGATATTGGATGTAGCAACGGGTACTGGCGATTTAGCAATTGAGCTATCAAAGCTGAATGCTGATCAGATAGTAGGGGTTGATATTGCAACTGAGATGCTAGCTATTGGAAGAGAAAAAATAACTAATAAGGGATTAGAAAAGATTATTGAGCTTGAGGAGGGCGATGCTGAAAACCTTTTGTTCCCCGATAATAGTTTTGATGCAATTACTGTTGCGTTTGGTGTTAGAAATTTTGAAAACCTAAACTCTGGTTTAAAAGAAATGTGTAGGGTTCTTCGGCCTGGCGGAATTGTAGCTGTTCTGGAATTCTCTAAACCTAAAGCATTCCCTATCAAACAATTATATAATTTTTATTTTAGGAACATATTGCCAATAATGGGAAGAACAGTTTCAAAAAGTAATGCAGCATATACATATCTACCGGATTCGGTTAGAAGTTTTGCTGAAGACGATGTTTTCTTAGCCGAACTTGGACAAGCAGGATTTAAAGAAACGAAGCAAAATAGACTGACGATGGGTATAGCAACATTGTATTATGCAACAAAATAATGTTACACTATTTTACTAAATTTGCGCCCGTTTTTAAACAGATCTAATCTGTAAAATAATTATGGAGATAACCATAATAACATGTTAGTTAGTACGTTTAACAATAAAATAAAAAACTTGAGTAAAAAATCAATCATATTTTCTGTCTTTCTTTTCTTGATACTTTGTGTTAGTATTGATTCAAACGCACAAAAAAGAAAGGTATTAAATTTACCATCATACGATCAGCAGCCATATCATTTTGGGTTCATACTTGGAATTAACCATATGCTTTTTACAGTTAAACCTGTT
>NYYH01000003.1 GCA_002686705.1 Bacteroidota bacterium | reverse complement strand
AAAAAACAATATCAAAAAAAACAATTAGTTTTGTATTAACACTCTCTTAATTTTTGACCCTAAAAGTTCAAGTTTGTTTGAAGACATACACTATGCCAGTTTAATGATAAGAACGATAACAAATATTATACAGTAATTAGAAACGGCGTGAAGTTTGCTAACTATGTAGGTGTTATTCAAATAGGTAATCTGGTTATTGAAATTCTACCTAAAGCAGATAAGGCTACTTTGTCAAAAGAAAACGAAATTGAAACTTATGACAAGTGGCGTAGAGTGCTTCTAAAGATGCTAGCTATTAGTGGTAATCTGAAAATTGATTCTGTTTCACAATCATTCCTTAAAAAGAGATATAACTCGCTGCTTGAACTCTATTTCGAAATATACCTTAATGAGGTAAGCTTATTACTAAGGAGGGGTTTGGTAAAGAAATACCGGAAAGATGCAGCCAATGTAAAAGCCTTGAAAGGCAGGATAAATTTCGCAAGAAACATCCAAGAAAACCTCATACACCAGGAACGATTCCACACTACACACCAATGCTACGATTTTGAGCACTTGATTAATCAAATTCTATTGAAGGGATTAAAAGTCTTGAAACAATTATCTAATCGAGAGTCAATTATTAGCAGGGTAAACAAATTAAGATTTGCCTTTCCAGAAATTAAGGAAATCAATGTTGATCAGGCTTCCTTTGTCAAAATAAACCTCAACCGCAAAACAGAAACTTATTCCGAAGCAATAAAAATCGCTAAAATGCTAATCCTAAACTACTCACCCGATATTTCCAAAGGGCAGGATGACATGTTGGCACTATTGTTTGATATGAATATGCTTTGGGAGAAATATATTTATCGCATGCTCAAAAGGAGGGAGGATGCAGAATTAAAAATAGGTTTCCAGGAAAGTGATAAATTCTGGAATAACAGAGCCATACACCCCGATATTGTAATTAGAAAGAAGCATTTAATTGATAATGAAGAATATTGGAAACCTTACATTATTGATACTAAATGGAAAATTGTTGAACCATCAAAGCCATCGGATGATGACCTAAAACAAATGTTTGCCTACAATTTATATTGGGATGCTCGAAAAAGCATATTACTATATCCAAAAACTGGCGAGAAGAAAGATGGGAAATTTGGTGAATACCATAAAGGACATATCGAAAGTCATTTTTGTAAAGTTGGTTTTGTTGATGTTTTGAATGAGAAAGGGGAGTTGAATATGGGAGTGGCGGATGATGTAATTAGAAAAATATAGAATTATGAGATGTCCTTGGATTTAAAGTCTGAATCTGTATACTAGATTGTATGCTAAATCAAAAAAAGAGTTATTGCTCGAAAAACAATAACTCTTTAGTTATCAAGTGAACCCGGCAGGATTATTTTATGATCCTTTTGACTTCCATTTTGAGAATGAAGCCTGTCCGCTAACGCGGCCTTGGTATTTTTTGTTTCCTCCAGATTTCAAACAAGTTTGAATCTGTCTGAACAAAAAAGCCCGGCCATTAAAATGGTCAGGCTTTTATTCATCTGTGAACCCGGCAGGATTCGAACCTGCAACCTCCTGATCCGTAGTCAGGTGCACTATCCATTATGCTACGAGTCCAATCTATGTTGTACTAACTTCAAGTATCTATTATGCCGCCTCAACAAACAGGCTATGATTCCTGAAATTTTAGGAGTGCAAAGATACAATATTTTTCAAAGTCTAATTAATTTGTAATTGCTAATTGAATTTGAAATAACTAGCAATAATAGAGATTGTTATTATGTTAATTGTTGATTTATTTGTTCTCACTTTGAAAGATATTTAATTTATATCTTTGGCCCGAACTAAAACAATATAATTAAAATGAACTTATTAGAAGGAAAAACTGCTTTAATTACAGGTGCTTCAAGAGGAATAGGAAAAGCAATTGCTATGAAGTTTGCCAGCGAAGGTGCCAATATTGCGTTCACCGATCTTAATTATGATGACAACATGGAAGCTACAGAAGCTGAACTCAAAGCGCTTGGTGTTAAAGCGAAAGGATATGCATCTAATGCTGCATCCTTCGAAGATGCCGAAAAACTGATTGAGACAGTTGTGTCTGATTTTGAGAGAATTGATATTCTAGTAAATAATGCTGGTATTACCAGAGATAACCTGTTAATGCGAATGCAGGAAAAGGATTGGGATATGGTTATTACTGTTAATTTAAAATCAGCTTTTAATCTAACGAAAGCTGTTCAACGCATTATGATGAAACAAAGAATAGGCTCAATTATAAACATGAGTTCTGTTGTAGGTGTAAACGGAAATGCCGGACAATCAAATTATTCAGCATCAAAAGCAGGCATGATAGGGTTTACAAAATCAATTGCTCAGGAATTGGGTTCGCGAAATATTCGTTGTAATGCAATCGCACCTGGATTTATAGAAACTGAAATGACTCAAAAATTAAGTGATGAGGTTCGCGAAGAGTGGGTTAAAACAATTCCTCTGAGGCGTTCAGGTAAACCTGATGATGTTGCTGATGTCGCTACATTCCTCGCTTCCGATTTATCTGGCTACGTTACAGGTCAGGTGATAAATGTTTGTGGTGGTATGAGTACTTGATGATTGAATAATTAGTAATTGGATGATTGGTAATTGGATGATCAAAAATGAATAATCGCCAATGACTAATAACTATTGACTAATGACCAATCCCCTATTCCCTATGGACTAATAACCTATGACTGCTAACAACTATGCCTGAACTAACTATTTCATATTCGTGGTGGACTATCCTAGTGGTTATTATTATAGGACTAGCTTATTCGAGTTTATTATATACTAAGAATCCCCTAAATAAACTGAGTTTTATTTTAACAATCCTGTTGTTTGTTTTTCGGTTTTTTACAGTATCTATCCTTGTATTTTTACTGCTTTCGCCAAATATTAAAACAAAGAGAAAGCAAATTGAAAAGCCAATAATAATATTTGGTCAGGATAATTCGAGATCGATTTTAATGACAGGGGATTCAATCTATTACACTGATACTCTTGTAATTGGCCTTAATAGCATTATGAGTGAACTTTCTCAAAACAATGAGATAGTTAGTTATTTATTTGGCGATATTGTTAGTGAAGGATCTTA
This sequence comes from Bacteroidota bacterium, assembly GCA_002686705.1. Next base: position 50,872 of record NYYH01000003.1, on the reverse strand, counting down.
TCCCGATTATAGTGATAATAAGTCTAATTATTCTGATTTTTTTAAACATATAAGGCAAAATTACACGGGACTCAATGTTGGTGCAATCATACTAGCTGGCGATGGAATAGTTAATAATGGTATTGACCCTGTTTATTCAGCATCCAACATAAGTTACCCTGTATATACAATTGCACTGGGTGATACTTCTCAAACCCGAGATATTAAAATTGATGATATTAGGCATAATTCTTTAGTGTATTTAGACGATATTTTTCCTGTAGAGGTTAGCTTGTCTGCCAATTTACTAAAGGGAAATAGAACTAAAATTAAATTACTGGAGAATAATAAAGTTATCGCTCAAAAAGAAGTAGTTATTTCTAATGATAGCTATAGAAAGTCTGTAATTTTCAATATTGAAGCTGAAAATACCGGAAGAAGGCGATTTAGTTTGATGCTTGAGCCGATTGAAGGTGAAACAAATATTGAGAATAATGTTAGAAATATTTTTATTGATGTTCTAAATAGCAGACAAAAGATTTTACTACTAGCAAATGCCCCCCATCCTGATATAGGAGCATTAAATCAAAGTCTTCTTACAAATAGAAACTACGAGGTTGAGATAGAATATATCAGAAACTTTAGTAAAAAAGTTGATGAGTTTGATTTAGTAGTACTTCATCAACTACCTTCAAAAACAAATGCTGCAATAAGTGTTCTAAGAAATATAGTTGATAATGAAATACCAGTGCTTTATATCTTGGGTAATCAAAGTCAATTATCAGTTTTTAATCGCCATTTTGAAGGCATGGACGTAAGGTCAGCTGCTGGTAGTACAGTCTCAGCACAGTTTGAGTTTAATAATTCATTTACATATTTTTCTTTTAATGACGAACTTGCTACACAATTAGCATCCCTTCCTCCTTTAGTTGTTCCACTTGGTAATTATGTGCTTTCTACAGGCGCTGAGGTTTTTGGTTGGCAACGAATTAATGGTACTATAACAGATTTTCCGTTAATTGCATTCTTTAATATTATCAACTTGAAAAGTGGCGTGATTTCAGGGGAAGGTTTGTGGTTATGGCGTATTCATGACTATTTGCTTTATAATAATTCATCTGCTGTTGACGCCTTTGTAAGCAAGGCAGTTATGTTCCTGATTGCTGCAGTTGACAAACGACAATTTAGAGTAATTACTCAAGGTGAATTTAATAGTAGACAGGATGTGGAATTAGTTGCTGAGCTTTATAACTCAGCCCTTGAACTTGATAATTCAGCAGAGGTTCATTTAACACTTACTAATGAGACTAATGAAAAGTTCAACTTTGCGTTTTCACCTTATGATGACTATTACACACTCAACTTAAATAAGCTACCTGTCGGAGTATATGGCTATCGTGCATCTGTTAAGCTTGGTAGCAAAAATTATAGTGATGTTGGTGAGTTTATTGTCCAACAGCTTGATAATGAGAGTAAAAATTTAAATGCAGATTATGGGATGCTAAGCCGGTTGGCAAGTGAACATGATGGCAATATGTACTATACTGATGAATTAAATGAACTTATGTTGGCTATTAACAATACCACTATGACGTCAAAAATTCATTACGAGGATAAGTTTAGTGGCCTAAACACAATATATTTAGTATTGGCAATTTTAGTTCTACTTCTGTCGGTTGAGTGGTTTTTAAGAAAGTACTTTGGATCTTATTAATTGATATACAATAAATATGGTTAATACTCTTTTTTGGCTGATAATTGCAATAATTATTTTTGATTACTTGTTAGAAAAGTTTCTGGATTATCTTAATTATACTAAGATGCAGGAATCAATCCCTGAAGAATTGAAGGGAATTTACGACGAAGAGAAATATCGCAAATCGCAACAATATGAAAAGGTTAATCTAGCTTTTTCAACGATAACGAGCACCTTATCTTTTATTGTAATACTGACATTACTGTTTGCAGATGGATTTGCTTTCCTGGATAACTATGTAAGGAGTATCTCGCAAAATGAATATTTGAGGACTTTGCTTTTCTTTGGTATCTTAGGTCTTTGTATGGATCTGATATCAATACCTTTTCAGATTTATGGAACCTTTGTTATTGAAGAGAGGTTTGGTTTTAACAAAACAACACCACTAACTTTTATTCTTGATAAAATTAAGTCGTGGCTATTAAGTATAATAATAGGAGGTGGGTTATTAATGTTCATTATGTGGGCATGGAATGAAACAGGTGATTGGTTTTGGATAATAGTGATGGGAGGGTTAAGTGTTTTTATGATTTTTATGACCATGTTCTACTCACGACTTATTGTCCCATTATTCAATAAGCAAGTACCATTAGAAGATGGCAGCCTTAAAAAGGCTATTGTAGCTTTTTCAGAAAAGGCCGGATTCAAAATTGATAATATTTTTTCAATTGATGGTTCGAAGCGAAGCACAAAGGCAAATGCATATTTTAGTGGAATGGGACCTAAAAAGCGTATTGTGTTGTATGATACCTTAATAAATGATTTGGAAGAAGAGGAAATTGTTGCAGTACTTGCACACGAAGTAGGTCACTATAAACTAAAACATGTTATCATTGGATTGGTAATGTCATTAGTGCAAAGTGCATTATTGATATGGCTACTTTCAGTTGCTATAAGCCAACCTGAATTATCTTTGGCATTAGGTGCTTCATCTCCAAGTTTTTACATGGGAATAATTGCCTTTGGTTTATTGTTCTCACCAGTATCAACTATAATAGGCATCATCTCAAATATGATCTCCAGAAAGCATGAATATCAGGCAGATGCTTATGCTACCAGCTATGGGTATGGAAGTATGTTAATTGCAGGTCTTATTAAACTTTCGGTAGCGAATCTAAGTAATTTAACTCCGCACTGGTTATATGTATTTTTTAATTATTCGCATCCTACATTGCTACAAAGGAGAGATGCTGTTCTCAGCAAGGAGTCTTAATTGTGATGTTGAACAAGAAAAAATCAGGATAATTTTACTTTTTTAATAATCAGTATTTCTCATACTGAAAAAACTGACTATTGTTTTCAATATAACTACAACATCTTGAATTGGGCTGGAAGACATTGCATATTTATTGTCTAATCGGATTCTGTTTTCAGCTTTAAGATTTTTGTCTTTATGTACCTGCCAAAGACCAGTAATACCTGCAGGAGCTAAAAATCTATACGACCATTCATCTGTGGTAAGTTTTTCGGCTTCGTAAAGTGGTAATGGACGATTCCCTACTATTGACATATCTCCCTTAATTAGATTTAAAAATTAAGGAAACTCGTCTAAATTAGTATTTCTTAAAAATTTACCAACGGGAGTTATTCGGGGATCACCTTTAACCTTAAAGAAAGTAGAATCTAATAGACTAATTCTTTTCTTTCTCAAATATAAATTCTCACATATTTCTACACCATCAATAAATAATATTGGTGAGCAAGTTTTTCCTTCTTTACAATCTGGGCAAATTTCAATATTTGTGAATTCGCTGGGAGTCTTTTTATGAGAAATAAGATATTCATTTAACGATGATAACTTCGACCTTTCTTTATCAGCTCCCAGATACATAGTCCTAAACTTGTAAAAAGTAAAAATGTCATATCCTGTACCCACCCTTAACGATTTAAACAATATTGGGCCTTTTGAGGTCAACTTAATCGCTATCGCAATAAGTAATAATATAGGAGAAAAGATAGTTAAAGCTAATGCTGAAAAAATGATATCAACTAGTCGTTTCCAAACTCCGATACGATAATTATCAAATTGTTGCTCTTTTTTTAATGTCATAATATTTCCCATATCCTATCAAAAATGATTTTGCGAAATTCTTATTTAAAAAAATTATCCATATCAAAGCCATTTGAAACAAGGCCTTCTTCATTCGAAGACATAAAAGTAATTATTTCATTGATAGACACCGAATAAGTTACACCGTAACTTATTAACTTATTATTGTCAACAAAGATATCTCCTTCGTAAGGTGTCATTATTTTGTCTTCAGCTTTATAGTTTTTATCTGGAACAATCACATTTGATATTTGCGCTGCAGATGAAGATGCGATTCCGACCAATTCAAAGTTTGGTACTCCATCCTTTATTGCAAAAACTGGGCTGCCGCTAATTCCACGATTATATAAAGCATCGGTTACAAACATACCAATTTTTATTTTATCAGTTAAACTTACAAGTGCACGTGTAACCATTAGCGTGCTAAGAGGATAACCTATAATATATACAACACTTCCCCATTGTAGGTTATTCACACTACCACGAGGGTAATTCAAAACGTGAATTTTTTGATCGTTAGGTGTTGTTTTTTTCATTAGCAAAGCGATGTCTTTTTCTTTGCTGATGGCTACGATCTCAATAGGGTTCCCCGGAGGTAAACCACTAACATGATTTTGTTGTTTGATCTTAATTGTGAGGGTTTCTATATACCTCTTATTGTCATCATAATATGAAAATATTGTATCTTGAAAATAAACAATGTGGGCACAGGTTAATAACCCTATTAAGTCATTATTGTTATAAATAACCGATACAGTTCCAGAAACTGATTCATTGATGATTGACATATTGTCAGAATAAACTTTAAGTAATGAATCATTAATGTTGGTTACACCTACCTTGCTATCTGGAGGAAAATAGTAAGTTGCATAAAAGGCCAGAATATCGAGTTTTTTAACAGTCTTTGAAATATAACTTAAATCTTTCGACACACTTTTGGAAGGGAATTCACTATCATATTTATTATCAATCGAGATTCCCTGATCACTTGTAACTTTTCCGGTTTTGCAACTAAACAAAATTAGCATGGTAATGCAGTAAAGAGTAATATTCCTTTTTAGCATAGTTGCTTTTTTCGCTGTAACTTGTTGATTGATAAATTATAAATTCGGGCAAAATTACATAATAAACAGTTCATTTTTTGTAATTTCGCAAGTTTTTAATAAAATAGTAATTATATAAAAATTGAAGCAGTATGAAAATTAGAAAGAATAAAGTAGTAACAATGACATATACATTGAGATTTGATGACAATGATGGAAGAATCATCCAGGAAGTAAATGAGGAGAAACCTTTTATTCATTTATTTGGTAATGGGTCTCTGTTACCTGCGTTTGAATCGAATCTTGATAGTCTTGAACCAGATGCAGTATTTGCGTTTAATCTGACTCCTGAAAATGGTTATGGTGAATTCAATAAAGATGCAATTATAGAGTTGGATAAAAGTATTTTTGAAAAGGATGGCAAAATTGACGAAACTCTGGTAAAAGTTGGTAATATGATAACCATGCAGGATCAGGAAAGTCATCCGATTGATGGAAAAGTTATTGAGCTTAAATCTGATAAGGTTGTAATGGATTTCAATCATCCTCTTGCTGGTCAAAATCTTCACTTTTCAGGTAAGATTATTGATGTTAGAGAAGCATCGGAAGAAGAACTTTCACATGGCCATGTTCATGGTAAAGGCGGACATCACCATTAATAACATATTTTGTCTCTGAGGTTTGAAATTGGAGATAACTTACAATCATTCACAAAATAATATTTTCAAAATGAGAAAGAAAATTGTTGCTGGTAACTGGAAAATGAACAAAACTTTCCAAGAAGCTGAAGAGTTAATTAGCTCTGTAGCAGACAGGTTGGTCAATGAGGAAATAAACTGTGAAGTTGTTATTTGTCCACCAGCATTATATCTTGAAATGGCATCTGATTATGCAGAAGAATCAATTTTGCAAATTGCTGCTCAAAATGTAAGCGGCTTCGAGAATGGTGCATACACAGGCGAAATATCTGCATCTATGCTGGCAGAAATGGAAATTGCATATTGCATTGTCGGGCATAGCGAAAGGAGAAAGTTTTTTAAAGAAACAGATGACCAGTTAGCTGAAAAAGTTGACCGGCTTCTTGATTATAATGTAAGGCCCATTTTTTGTGTTGGGGAGCAATTAGAAGAAAGAGAAGTTGGTTCTCAATTTGATGTTGTCAGAAGTCAAATGGTGAATGGATTGTTTCATCTTAATAAAGAGGAATTCTCAAATATTGTGGTAGCATACGAACCAGTATGGGCAATAGGTACAGGTATAGTTGCCACACCTGATCAGGCACAGGAAATGCATAACTTTATAAGAAAATTGATTAGTGAAAAATACAATCCTCAAATTGCAGATGCAACCACAATATTATATGGCGGAAGCTGTAATGCTGATAATTCCACTACACTTTTCTCAAAAAAGGATGTGGACGGTGGACTTATCGGTGGTGCCTCGCTTAAGGCTGATGAGTTTGTGAAGATAGTTATGAGTGTTAAGTAATTTCCTCATGGCACCTATAATAGTAAGCCTCTTTTGACTTATCAAGATACCATGAATTACATCCAAACAAAAGTTCCAATACCTGAAAATTACGTTGATACTGAAATTCTAATAGCTAAGCTAATGTCGTTTGGCTTTGATAGTTTTGAGGAGCAAACGCATAGCTTAATAGCGTATATTCCTGAATGCGAGTTTGTAAAGGATTATCTTTTGAGTATTGATCATTATCGTGAGTGTGAAAAATTAGGAAAGTTGAGTATCGAAGTAATGCCTGATAAAAACTGGAATGAAGTTTGGGAAAGCAATTATCCTTCTGTTACAATTGATAATAGGTGTTATGTTCGGGCATCTTTTCATGATAGTAAACCAACTATTGATTATGAAATTGTTATTCAGCCAAAAATGGCATTTGGTACAGCACATCATGAAACAACTGCGATGATGATTCAGTTAATTTTAGAAAATGATTTTGCCAATAAGAAAGTGCTGGATATGGGTTGTGGTACAGGTGTTCTTGCAATTCTGGCATCTATGAAAGGTGCTGAAACCGTTACTGCAATTGATATTGACCAATGGTCGTACGAAAATACTTTAGAAAATGTCAAGTTGAATAACATAACCAATGTAAATGTGATAAAGGGTGGTGCTGAAGTCGTTGTTGATGTTGATAATCTTGAGATTATCCTGGCTAATATCAATAAAAATATTTTGTTGCAGGATATGAAATATTATGCTAATCCGTTACTTGAAGGTGGATATATTTATTTTAGCGGTTTTTATTCCAATGATTTATCAGATATTGAAGCTGAGGCAAGTAATTATGGACTTAGACTTATTAATAACTTAGAAAATAATAACTGGGCAGCTGCTGTTTTTAAAAAGTTAAAGAGTTAATAGTTGAGAGTATGGATGTCAGGCTGATATAACAACTCGATACAACTGGAACCCAAACATGATGCCAAAATACATAACATTATTTTTTGCTTTCATACTACTGAATGTATCTTGTATCTATGGTCAACAAGTAGATTCATTATCTGTAAATTCTGAGGAGTTCTTTTCTCAGATTTCAGCAATATTACAAAATACACCATCTAAAAATTATCAGAAAAAATCAAATGTTCTAATGTCCAGGTTTTATGAACGGTGGAGTATTGGCCGGTTTAATAAGGATGAAAAAGCAGAGGTGAGGGATCTTATTGAAAAGATGCGCTTAAAAAAGATGCGCACATATCCATATTTATACGACTACATTTATGCACTAACACTTCTTTCTGAATCAAACCAAATTCCGAGAAGCATTATTTCATGGCATGCATATGCTGAAAAGCTTTTGAATGAGAAGAAAAGCACTCATTTTTCCAAATTTTTGGACTTTACAATAGATTTGCTGGAAAAGGAAAGATTCCATCGTAAGAACAACTTATCATGGTATCAACGTAATTCTCGTTTCAGTTTCTTTCTCGACACAAATTTCCTGGTAATATTTAAAAAGGGTGATCTTGTATGTGCAACAAAAAAGGATAGTTCTGTTATAGTTGATACAAAAGGTACTTTTAATTATGAACTAAAAAGATGGGATGGGAAATCGGGCAAGTTGAGATGGTCCCGGTTTGGTGAAGAAAAAGCAAAAGAAATATTTGCTGATATTGATAATTATACTATTGATGTTAACCTTCCTTCGTATAAGATTGATTCTGCTACATTACATTACAAAAGGTTTTTTACACACCCAATTATTGGCACGCTCACAGAAAGAATAGCATCAAGTCCTCCAAGCGAAAGAACATCTTTCCCACGTTTTGACGCATATTTTGATCAATTTGAATTGTACAATATTTATCCTGAAGTAAGTTTTTTTGGGGGTGCTCAACTTGAGGGACTTAAATTGTTTGGGATTGGTGGTGTTACATCCAAAGCAATTGTAAAGCTTACAAAAAGCGATAGTTTGTATGCAATGGTAAGGGCAGAGAAATTCCGTCTCAGTGCCGATGGGTTTATTTCTTCAAATGCTGAATTTGTATTTTATTTTGATAAGGATTCATTATATCACCCATCTTTAAGAGTAAAATACACAAACGACAAACGTCAGTTTGTAATGTATAATGATTATATCGGTTCTTCAATGACTCCATTTTTTGATTCTTATCATGAACTCGATATATATGTTCAAGCATTATTTTGGAAAATGAACGAGACTTCTTTGGTTTTCAAACGGATCAGAAATATACGTAATAGAAATATCGCAGAATTCGTGTCGAGCAATTACTTTTCACAAAAAGATTTTTATAGGATGGAAGGAATTGATGATATTAACCCATTTTATATTATCGAAAACTATATAAAGACTTACGACGAAAATGAAATAAAACTAAATGCACTCGCCTCGTTTATGGAAAAGCCTGCTGATCAGGTTAGTGCTTTGCTAATCGATTTGTCGAACAAAGGTTTTCTGGTTTATGATTCAAGAAAGAAAAGAGCTATTGTAAAGGATAGGTTTAAATATTTTATGAAGGCAAAAAACGGCCTTATTGATTATGATGTAATTAGGCTCACATCAAATGTTGACGGCAAACCTAATGCTACAATAAATCTGAATACTCTTGATTTGGAAGTTAATGGGGTTCCAGAGGTAAGCATCAGCGATTCGCAAGAAGTATATATTTATCCCTATGACAAAACAATTTCTTTTAAGAAAAATAGGGATTTTACATTTGACGGACAAGTTCATATGGGCTTATTGGATTTTTATTCAAGAAATAGCACTTTCGTTTACGATAGCTTTATGCTGAAAATGAACTATGTAGACTCACTTGCGTTTAAGGTATATTCAAACGATTCGCTTAAACTGAGTGATTCACTCATTAGAGTAAAGAATGTAATTGTAGATATGGTGGGAAGTATTTATATAGACCAACCATTTAATAAATCCGGGTTAAAGAAATATGAAGAATTTCCAAAATTTAGAAGTAACGATGTAAGCTATGTTTATTTCAACAAAAAATCAATACAAGATAGTACTCTAATACCAGAAAGTTTCTACTTTGCAGTAGACCCATTTATTTTTGATAGTATTTCAACATTTACGACTGAAGGACTGTCGTTTGAGGGGAACCTGAAATCTGTAGGAATATTCCCGGTTATTGAACAACCGCTTGTAGTTATGCCCGATTACTCATTGGGATTCAACCATCTAACACCTGATGCGGGTTATGATATTTATGGAGGGTTAGGTAAATTCAGTTCGCTTGTATCTGTAAGTAACCAAGGTTTTAAAGGAAATGGAAACTTATTTTATTTGTCGTCTTACTCCTCATCAGACAATTATACATTTTACCCCGACTCATTAATTGGTGTAAGTAACGATTTTAGAGTAATGAAAAGCCCAGACAAATATAATTTTCCATCGGTACAGGGAGATACAGTTAACATACAATGGGTAACCGATACAAATGTAATGACATTATCCAGTGATGCAGGGCCTTTTATTCTTTACGATAATTCATGGTTAACTGGTAGGTTGTTTTTAAACCCTGATTATATGCGAGGCGTTGGTTCATTTCTATTTGATCAATCGGAGATAGTTTCCAATCATATTAATTTTAACTATAGCATGCTTACAGCCGACACAGCTGATTTCTTGCTGAGGAATAGCTTGAACGATTCTATTGTATTTGATGTGCGGGATTATTTTGCTAAAATTGATTTTGATAAAAACCAGGGCTGGTTTAATCATATAAATGATAATTCATTTGTCAAGTTTCCCTTCAATAATTTTATTTCTACTCTTGATGAAATTGAATGGTTGATGGATGATGATAAATTATTGTTGAGCAGCAATCTGGCAGATGATTATAAAGGTCTTGACACTCTTAATATCTTACAATTAATTGACTATAAGCTTTATGGCCCAGAGTTTATCTCAATAAATGAAGATCAGGATTCACTGAGGTTTTTTGCCGGTAATGCAACTTATAATCTTATTGATTATATTATCGACGTTGAGAAAGTCAGGCTAATTAAAGTTGCTGACGTCGCAATATTTCCAGGTGGCGAAACTGTGAACATATTGAGAGGTGCAAAAATTAATACACTTACTGATGCCTTAATTATTGCAGACACTGCAAATACTTATCATAGTATTTATGATGCTGAAGTCAATATCTATGGAAAGAATCAGTTTACAGCCAAAGGTTGGGTTGATTATTCTGATAGAAATGGCATGAAACAACCAGTTTACTTAAGCAGTATATCTGTCAATGAAGATGGAACTACTATGGGTTTTGGTCAAATTCCAGATGGAGAAATTTTCTTTTTAAGTCCCGAATATAATTTCAAAGGAGAAATTGGCTTGATGGCAAATAGAAAAAATCTAAGATTTAATGGTGGTTATAAAATTAATGAAGAATGTGTTGTAAACATTGATAATTGGGTAGCATTTAATCAGGTCCTTGAACCAAGTAATATTTATTTTGATGTTAATAGTAATACTAGTGATGCATTAGGAAGGCCTGCATTCTTTGGTCTTGCCTATTCTGATCAATACAGAAGATTCTATCCATTAGTACTAGAGCCTATAAGCAAACCATCTGATTTGATTTTTATCAATGCAACCGGACAAATGAAATTTGACACGATCAATAGAGCATTTTCTGTAGGCAGTGCAAGCCGGTTTTCTAAAAATAATCTGGAAGGGAATTATGTTTCACTTGATAATTCAAGGTGCATTATGCGAGGTGATGGTAATTTTAATTTGGGTTTAGATCTTAATATGGTTACTATTAAATCCTCTGGAACTTTTGAACATCTAATCCTTGTGGATTCCACCTATATAAACACAGTACTTCTTCTGGATTTCTATTTTGATGAAGAAGCCCTCGGAATGATGACGGATAGTATTCGTTTAACCAATAATGAGGGCGGCAATTTATCTGAAGGTTTATTTCCAATGTTCCTGATGAAAAATCTAATAAATGAGGAAGCTGAACGACATATCTCAGAATTGGCGCTCTACGGACAAATGAGAAAAATATCTGAACAGCTTAATCATAGTATTATTTTTAGTGATCTGAAATTCTATTGGAATTCTTTCAGCCGATCGTACATTTCTAAAGGTAAAATTGGGCTAGGCTATCTTGGAGGCAATGTTATTAATAAATATGTTAATGGATGGGTACAGATTGAAAAGGGGAGGACAGGAAGCAGTATTTCAATATTTGTTGAACCTTCCAGAAAAACATGGTATTACTTTAATTACAAGAATGGAATTATGCAAGTGTTATCATCTGATAATGCATTTAATGAACGACTTGAAACAATCAAACCTGAAAAAAGAATTTTAAATTCAAATAGTGATTTAGATTACTATGAATATGTTATCTCTACCCGAAGAAAAAGTGTTGAATTTGTAAGGAAGATGGAAGAGATAGAAAGAAAATAGTTGATGATCACTTGGAATAAACCTGGACGATTTACTTCTTATATCCTATTGTGAAAAACTGTTCAATAAGTCCTGGTTGGCAATGTTATTTTTTTTCATAATTTTACCCACATGTTGGAGAATGCGTGAATTTTAATTTTAGAATTTATTATGTTGTGTTTTCTGAAAGATTAAAATATTTTTAGACACAAATGAAGTATAAAAGCTAAAGTTAAATGTTCTCAAATGTTTGAAATTAGAATAATATGTTCTATCAAAAAATAAAATTTTAACAGATGAAATTTATCATATCAAGTACCACCTTGTTACGGGGATTGCAAAAAGTTAGTGGCGTTTTGGGAACCAATAATACATTACCCATTCTTGAAGACTTTTTATTTGAACTTACCAAAGATAAATTATGTATTACAGCCTCTGACTTAGAAACAACCATATCTGTAACACTAACTACCGACATGGCAGAAGGTCCTGGAGTTATTGCTATTCCCGCTAAGATGCTGCAAGATATTATGAAAACCCTTCCAGAAATGCCGGTTACAATATCTGTTGTAGACACAAGTATTGAAATTTTTGCTGGCGAAGGTAAATACAAACTCATTGGTCATCAAAGTGATGAATTCCCACAGGTGCCAGTAATGGATAATACAGTTTCGCTGGAGTTAAATTCAGCAATGCTTGTTAATGCATTTAACAAAACCCTTTTTGCTACAGGAAATGATGAATTGCGACCTGTTATGTCAGGGGTACTTTTTGAAGTTACCGGAGAAAGCATAACTTTCGTTGCTACTGACGCACACAAACTTGTTAGGTACAGAAGAACTGATTTTAGTTCCTCTACACCTACATCAATAATTCTTCCCAAGAAGCCACTTAATCATCTTAAAAATGTAATGTCAGAGGATGAAGAAGTTTCGGTTAAAATGGAAATTAATGATACAAATGCCATGCTTAAATTCGATGACATAGTTTTGATTTGTCGATTGATTGATGGTAAGTATCCAAATTATGAAGCTGTAATACCAACACAAAATCCTTTTAGCCTGTCAATCGATAGAAAAAACTTGCTAAATGCAATACGCAGGGTGTCTATTTTTGGTAGTAAGTCGACTCATCAGGTTAGGTTTAAAATTTCAGGAAAAGAACTTCTGTTAACTGCCGAAGATCTTGATTTCTCAAGTGAAGCAAAAGAGAGGCTAACTTGTAGTTATGAAGGAGATGATATTGAGATTGGTTTTAATTCAAGATTCATGCAAGAGATGCTCAACACTCTTGAACCTGAGCGTATTATAATTGAAATGTCTGCACCAAACCGGGCTGGGATAATAGTATCTGAAAAGGAAGCTGATGATCCTGAGGATATTCTAATGCTTATAATGCCTGTTATGCTCACCCAGTAGTACTAGTTCTGTTTCCATGTACGATTTTGATAAGATTATCAGAAGAGAATCAACTGCAAATTATAAATATGATTTGCGAGATAGGTTCTTCGGAAAAGATGATGTAATACCTTTGTGGGTGGCCGATATGGACTTTGAAACTCCTGTTTTTATAAGAGAAGCAATACTAAAACGAGTAAAGCACCCAATTTATGGGTATTCATTTCGAGAAGAATCGTATTATAAATCAATAGTAGAGTGGGTTCAAAATAGACATAACTGGACTATTGATGCTGATTGGATAGTTTATAGTCCTGGAGTAGTACCAGCATTAAATCTGTCAACTGTTCAATTTACCAATGAAGGAGATAGTATTATTGTACAGCCTCCTGTTTATTTTCCATTTTTTAGTGCAGTTACTGACAATAAGAGGGTACAGCTAAGTAATCAATTAATATTAAAAAACGGAAGATATTACATTGATTTTGAAGATTTTGAACAAAAGGCACAAAAGGCAAAAATGTGCTTTCTGTCAAGTCCTCATAATCCTGTTGGTCGTGTTTGGACCAAGGAAGAGTTATTGAGATTAGGAGAGATATGTGTTCGAAATAATGTTATTATTATTTCTGATGAAGTTCATAACGATTTAATTTTACCTGGTATCAAGCATATTCCCTTGGCATCTTTGTCACCCGAAATTTCTGATATTACAGTTACATGTATTGCACCTAGCAAGACTTTTAATCTTGCAGGTTTATCAACTTCGTCGGTAATTATTTCTAATAAAGATCTAAAAGATAAATTTGAGGATATACTTAACCGGTTTCATTTGTCTTTTGGTAACTTGTTTGGAGCGATTGCTTCAGAAGCTGGCTATACTTTTGGTGCACAATGGGTTGATGAGTTGAATGAATATATTAATGCCAATTACAAAGAGGTTGAACAGGCCTTGAAAAGATCTGGAAGTAATATTAAACTTATCGTCCCTGAGGCTACTTATCTGGCTTGGCTTGATTTTAGAGATACCGGTTACAACGATGATCAAATTAAAGATATATTAATAAATAGTGCTAGGTTAGGATTGAGTCATGGACCTTCTTTTGGAGATGGAGGACAGGGTTTTCAGAGAATGAACCTTGCAGCACCAAGATCTATAATAAAAGAAGCTATGGGAAGATTAATCAAAGCTTTTAAATAGAGTGAATACGGAATTAATCAATCTTTTTTGTAATTTGCTCCAAAATCAAATATTAATTGAAACGCCTATTTGTAATACTAATTCTTGTTATAGCTGTTTTTAAAATGGCTAATTCTCAGGAGTATATATATCAAAGAGGTTTAGCTACTTTGTCAATGGGGATTGCAATTCCTGCTTATGATTTTGGTAGAATGAAGGGTGTCAATTTAAGTAGTTATGCTAAAGTTGGTACTAACATAACAGGTGAAATAGCATATTTTTATTCATGGCATGTTGGCGTTGCTTTTATGCTGAATTATAATGTTAACCCAGTTGATAAAAACCGTTTATCTAATGGTTACATAGATTCGAGTCCTGCCTTTAAAACTGCAAATGCCAGTACCGAGCCCTTTCGTGACATTTCGGGGTTGGCGGGCTTAGTATTTGATATTCCGCCTAATGAATACATTTCATTTACATTTAAAATGATGGGCGGACTTAGAAATGTTTATAAACCAACTGCTTTAATCAGAACAACAACAACATTCTCCAATGTTGATTATTACGAAACGAGTGATAATAGAACTGTATTTGCATTTTTGACTTCAATGGGAGGCAGGGTTATAATAAATGATAATTTTAATGCACATCTCACTGCCTCTTATATTGGTTCAACAATTCATTTTAAGTACAAACGCAACAGTAAAACTATAAATGAAAAAGCTCNTATAGGCGTTCTTATGATTACTGGTGGAGTTTCTTATTCATTTTAGAAGTCTATATCTATTTTGCTAATCAAAAGTAGATTATTGGCAATAACCTAAGCTGTTAAGTTTTGATCTATTCCTTAAGCATTTCTAAAAAATCTTCTTCAGAGATAATTGCTACACCAAGTTTTTCAGCTTTCAGCTTTTTAGCCGGACCCATATTACTTCCAGCAATCAAATACCCTGTTTTTAATGATATTGAGCTTGTGTTTTTACCACCCCATTGTTCAACAAGAGCCTTTATTTCATCTCTTGAATGGTTTTCAAATACTCCGCTAACAACAAATGACTTTCCTCCAAGTACATGTGATACTTCACCCAAAGTATCATTCATTTCAAGTTGAAGTCCTGCGTCTGCTAATTTTTCTACAATTATGTTATGCTCAGGTTTTTCAAACCAGTTAATAATTGATTCCGCAATACGAACTCCTATTTCATCAACTTCTGTAAGCTCTTCGAAAGAAGCATTTTTGAGATTTGTAATATTTCGGAAATGACCTGTTAATTTTTTGGCTACTGTGGCCCCAACAAACCTAATCCCCATTCCAAACAAAACTCTGTCAAAAGGTACTTGTTTTGATTCTTTGATTCCTGATATAATATTGTCTACCGTTTTTTCCTGGAAACTTATCTTGCTTTCTTTTTTGCCCTCTTTACCAGGAATGATCTTTTCTAGTCCTATTAGTACATCAGGATTCAGACTATAGAAGTCGGCTACATTTAAAACCAGATTGTTATCGTATAGCATTTCGATTTTACCCTCTCCAAGGCTGTCTATATTCATAGCCTTGCGGGAAATAAAATGTTCGAGTTTACCTTTAATTTGTGGAGGACAGTGATCCTCATTGGGGCAATAATGTGCAGCTTCATCCTCCTTTTTTGTAAGAGGAGTACCACACTCAGGACAATTGATTATAAACCTGATTGGACTGGCAGAAGATAACCGTTTTTCTGTGTTTACGGCAACAATTTTTGGGATGATTTCACCACCTTTTTCAATATAAACATGATCACCTATTCTAACATCTAATGTTGCCATTATGTAGGCATTATGCAAACTTGCTCTTTTAACAATTGTACCTGCAAGTTGAACAGGAAATAAGTTTGCTACAGGAGTAATTGCTCCTGTCCGACCTACCTGATAATCGATTGAAACTAATACTGTCTCAGCCCTCTCAGCCTTGAACTTATAAGATATTGCCCATCTTGGATTTTTTGCAGTAGTACCTAATTGTTTTTGTTGGGCAATGCTGTTTACTTTTATAACAATACCATCAATTTCATAGTTGAGGTGTTTACGGCCCTCTGCCCAATCGTTTATAAATTCGAATATTTCATTAATATTTTTGCAAACAGCAATATTTTTTGAAATTTTAAACCCCATCTCAGAGGCTAACTGTAAACTTTCATAATGAGTAGTGATATCCAGTTGATTTCCTGGAATATAATATAAGAAGCAATCCAAAGGCCTGAGAGCTACTTCGGTTGGATCCTGCATTTTAATAGATCCTGATGCTGCGTTACGAGGATTTGCAAAAGGCGGTTCTCCAACCTCTTCTCGCCCCATATTCATCTTTTTGAATCCGCTAATATTCATGAATATCTCACCCCTTATTTCAAAATCGTTAGGGTAGTGATTTTGGAGTTTAAGTGGAATACTCTTAATTGTTCTCACATTATTTGTAACGTCGTCTCCCTGAATACCATCACCGCGTGTTACTGCCTGCTTTAGTACGCCATTCTTGTAAATTAACCCTATGGATAGCCCATCAAATTTAAGTTCACAAACGTACTTAACTTTATCACCTGTTACTTTCCTGACTCTGGCGTCAAAATCCTGAATCTCTGACTCAGAATATGTGTTAGATAAAGATAGCATTGGATACTTATGCGTAACTGTAGCAAAGTTCTTGGTAGGTTCACCACCAACTCTTAAAGTAGGGGAGTCGGAACGAATCAAATCTGGAAAATCTTTTTCCAGTTGCTCTAATTCTTTCAGCATTATGTCGAAATCATAATCGCTTATGGTGGGTGTTGAAAGCACATAATAACTGTGATCATGCTTTTGTAACTCGCTTACAAGTTGGTCTATTTTAATTTTAGCACCTTCCTTATTCATCACCGTCTGAATTGCTATTAATATGACCGACTATTCCTAAAATAATCTGATTTGTGAAGTTTGGAGGAATATCATGTCCCATACCTACAATCCACAAATACTGTGCATTTGGAATAATCTCATAACATTTCTTTCCATGTTCAAAATCAATTAAAGGGTCGGTAGTTCCATGAATAATTAGCGTAGGTGTGGTTAGCTGAGTTAAGTCATCATATCTGGATCCTGAAAGATATGTCGCTGCTATATGCTGTTTCGATGCATTCTGATTATAACCTTGCCTATTTCTTAAATTATGCAGGACTGAGTTTGATATGTCACTAATATCTAAATCATATTTCTCGTCACCCATAAGTAATAAGCGAGCAGTTAACCGTAGTTTAATTTGGTTTGTTTCAGTCTTAATAAGTCCGTACCGGAGATATGCTAACATTAAATCGCTAACAGTACTTTTATTCATTGATGGCAACTCTTTATCCATTATATCGCCAGTTGACATCATTGAGGTAAGTGTAATAACGCGATCCGGATATTTGATACTAAGTGTTTGGGCAATCATTCCACCTAGCGAAACGCCAATTACGTGCACTTTGTGGATGTTAAGAGTATCAAGTATTGAGATAGCATCGTCTGCCATATCATCAAGAGAGTAGGCATTACTTTTCGACCAGTCGTCATTCCAGTCAGACATACCTGTTCCTCGGTTATCAAATCGTATTACGCGATATCCACTATCAACTAACGGTTTTATAAAATAGTCGGGCCAGGCAAGTGCGTCATTTGCAATACCCATTATCAAAATAATATTCCCTCTTATACTGTCTGTTGGTGTAATGGAATTATACCATATTTTAGTACTATCATTTTGTGCATATCCCTGCTTCCCAGCTATTTTACGTTGTTCTTTAACAAGAGCTTTCTCAATAATCTTATTAGTTAATGCCGGCAACTTTGGAAGTCGTAAATTAATATAAATAAACGCACTTATAATTAGTATCACTAGGATAGCTACTACTATAAGAAGTGTTTTTTTTAAAGTTTTCAATTTGGATATATTAATTTGCTACTCTATTCTGTTAGGCAGAACACTTTTATTTCTGTAAAGATAAATATTTTGGTTATCATTTATCGGGTTTAACCAGGTTAATAGCCTATCCATAAAACCAGGTTCAACTATAGTTTCAAATTCAAGTTCAGGGTAAACAGTTTTCATTTGGCGGACTCGTTGTTCAATATTATTAGGTTGGTAAAAAAGGACAAATCCGGGTTGATCATCAGCAGGTAAAAATGAATTTTTTTTCGCAAACTCACTAAAATCATCATCTTTCATAAGTGTTTGATAATTGTACCAGCTTTGTAAGTAGAACTGTGGTGGAAATCTAAGTACCGTTTGATTTATATCTTCAATAAGAAAATTATTTATATCGTCGTATTTTGCTAGATAACACATGCTTTCAACTCTTGCTTGTTTAGAATACATAACTGTAACAGGTACGAGCAATGTGAAATTAACTATCCAGAAGACTATCCAAGAGACTGTTATCATCCTTCTATGAATACGGCCTGTTAAATATTTATTCTGAATGTATTGCCAGCCGATTATACCAATAATTATCAGCAAAGGGATAATTGTAATTACAAAACGTTCTTGCTTGTTCGGGTAGTACGAATGAAAGATAACGAATATCAGAATAGGTAAGAATAAGATTAAATTTTTTCGCCATTGCTGAAAAAATCCTGCGAATATAAACAAACTAATGGGTGGGATAAGTATCCCTACTAAGAACAATAGATATGTGTACCAAGGACTTACAACATAACGTGCAGCATTATGCATATTATAGTCAACGTATTCGATTAGTTGAACAAATGGTTTCTTCCATATAAAATAATCTAGACCACCTTGAAATACGACAATAGTAATTAACACACCTAAACCTACTGCGAAGGCACCTTTCCATTTATTCTGAACTAAGAGTATAAGACCGACTGCACCAGTAATAAGCATTGTTTGATACCTGATATTAAATGCAAGTCCGAATATTATACCAGCAAATAACCAGAGTGAGAATTTAGAATCGTTATACGACTTTAGTACAATCCAGATACCATATAAAATAAGTGGAATACTCACATACTCAACAAGATTACGTACACTTATCATTGGGAAAAGCCAAAACAGGGCAAGTAACCAGCCAACTAACTTCGCATTATCAATATTACTCAGATACAATGTTATCTTAAAACCGTAATATATAATCAACATCGACCATAAAGCATGTAATAATCTCACAATCAGCATTTTGGTTTGCGGATTAAAAATCCCAATAAATTCAAGAAAACTAAAAAGTAA
Organism: Bacteroidota bacterium; assembly: GCA_002686705.1. The sequence goes on along the minus strand of NYYH01000003.1, from coordinate 31,327 downwards.
ATAATGTAATCCTACATAGAAGAAACTAAATCCTTCTGGTTGGTTTGTTCCGTCGGCTGATGGTAACCAGGAGTAATAGTCAATTCCATCGACCCATGACTGGGCAATTTCAATTATTAAAAACTGATCATCATGCCAACCATAACCTAAAGAAAAGATTGCTGATAGTAATCTGAAAAACCCACCCATAATCATAATAAGCAAAAGTGGGTTGGATTTATAATATGTATTTATAGTTGATATCAAATTGATCTCTTTAATAATTAATCTTCAATTGAAAGTTGGTAATAATTCTTAATCCAGACTTTTTAGACTACCAAACGACTGCTTGTCTTGCAACAGGCATGGTCATACACCTAGCACCACCGCCCCCTCTTGATAATTCATTACCTTCAATAGTTATTACCAACTTATCGTAGTCTTCAATTTCTGATTTCCCTGTTACAATATCACGTGCATTAGCAATATCATAACCATGCTTGTTGAGTGCTTCAATAGTATTGGTATTCCTGCCATAGCCAATTACTTTTCCTGGTTCCAATGCGAAGAAATTTGCTCCACTTTGCCACTGTTCTCTCTCCATTATTGTTGAATCATTATTGCCACCGCAAAAAATTGGTTCTAATTCCATCCCCAGTGACCGTAATGCTACTAGAATATTCTTTTCTTCTTTAATATTAGTAACAGTGTGATTTTCAATTTTTATATGAATAGTAATGTATTTTGTTGCATGAATTATTAATGGCTCAAAGATCATACAACTATATTTATCAAGAATCGTGAAGACCATATCAAGATGAATAAACGATTCTGGTTTGTATGGCAACTCCTGAACAATTATATGGTGAGTACCTGATTTAGTTTTCATATGTTCAATAACAGAGTCAATTCCTTGTGTACTTGTCCTCTCGCCGGTTCCTATTAGTAATATATCATTGCGAGCTACGATTACATCTCCACCTTCAATAGTGCCTTTGCCAGTTTTATCAAATTTCTGAACTGGATTAACAGTATTAACATTAAAAAGTGGATGATGTTCAAAGATTGCTTCCATAATTAGTGTTTCCCGATCGCGAACATTTCTAGCCATCTTGCTAATAATTACTTCATTTCCAACAGAAAAACTGGCATCGCGTGTAAAGAAAAAATTAGGAAGAGGATGGAGACAATATTTCTCATTATCAAGAAACCTGGTTAAATTATTTTTATGCATCTCAATGCCTTGGATTAGCTGAGTGGCAAGTTCTTCATTACTAATCTTTTCAATAAAATTACAAACATCTTCTTCCTCATCATGCTCATGTCTGCAAATTTGTTTTAATAGCTTTTTCTTTATTTTGGTATCATTAATAATATCCTGTAATAAGTCACTGACTTCAAAAACGCTTGTAAATTTCTTAAGAACCCCGATAAAATTATTGTACTCGGGTAATGCAATTGACAGGTTTAAAATGTCGCTATAAAGTGCTCTTTCAGCATTTTCAGGGGTCATATTCTCTACTTCAGGACCTGGTAAGTGTACAATAACACCCTCAAGTTTTCCGATTTCCGAATTTATATTAATGTTACCAGATTCCATATTACAAAGCTAGTTGTTTTTAGGTGATGGGTCAATAAATTCATAACTATTTCCCATTGTTTTCAGATATTTGATAAAGTCAGTATACCGGACAACTAAACTTGCAGTATTATCATTTGGATGGAAAGATATCTTTGCAGCATTTTGCAGTTGCTCATCCAGAAAAAGATGAACATGCTTGTCAGTATCATTAATGAGACCAAATGGAGAAACTGAGCCAGGTAACAAACCAAGGTATTTCTTAAGACGTTTTTCAGAGCCAAAAGTAAGCTTACCTTGTTTCAACTTTTTTTCAAGACTATGTATACTAAAAGGTGTTGTGTCTTTAATGATAACAAGGTAATGCTTATTACCTTTATGGTTGCGAAAAAATAGATTCTTACAGTGAACGGCGTCGATATCCTTCCAGTATTTAAGAGCAATATCAATTGTATCTAAGGCTGGATGCTCAAATACTTCAAAGCCTATCTCTAATTCCTTAAGGACATTAAAAACTTTATTGCGGTTTTCTATTAACATTTGTTCAGGTAGTTTGCTGTGGTAGATATATTCCTTCAATTAAATAGAATCAAAATTATTCTCATAAATTTAATCAACCCAGTCAGCAATAAACAAATTTGTATTTCTAGTGCCACCATTATTTCTGTTAGAAGAGAAGATTAACTTTTTACCATCATAGGAGAACATCGGAAAAGCATCAAATATTCCGTCATAAGTAATTCTTTCTAATCCTGATCCATCAAGGTTTATCATGTAAAGATTAAATTCATATCCTCTTTTGCTGGCGTGGTTTGAACTAAATATTACTTTTTCTCCGGAAGGATGAAAAAATGGAGCCCAGTTTGCTTTCCCAAGATGTGTAATTTGTGTGAGATCACTGCCATCGATGTTGCAGACATAAAGTTCCATATTAGTTGGTTTTACCAACCCTTCTGTAAGAAGTTCTTTGTATTCTTTTATTTCTTCATCAGTGCTGGGGCGCGATGATCTAAAAATAAGTTTGCTCCCATCAGGTGAGAAGAACGCCCCACCATCATAGCCTAATTCATTTGTTATTTGTATTACATTACTTCCATCGATGTCGCAAGTATAAAGTTCTAGATCGCCAGAGCGGTCAGATGTAAAGACTATTTTATCACCATTAGGTGATACAGTTGCTTCGGCATCATAGCCTGGGCCAGCAACCAACGTGTCAATTAAGTTGCCTTGCAAATCAGCAATGTAAATGTCAAAATCAGGATAAATAGGCCAAACATACTTACCATCTTCGCGTCGTTCGGGTTCTGGTGGGCAATCATCACTTCCTGAACGTGTAGATCCATACAGTATTGTTGTATCACCCGGCATAAAGAAAGAACAAGTTGACCTGCCTAGACTGTTGCTAAGTATTTGAGGCATGCTATTTTTCATGTTGATATCGCTAAAAGGGAAATAATAAATTTGATCGCATGCGCTGCCCCATTCAGGTACCTTTGCCTGAAATACAATCATCGAATTATCGAAACTAAAATATGCTTCGGCATTATCTCCGCCATTGGTTAATTGTTTTACGTTTGCCAAGTGTTTTTCCTGTGGATAATGAGTAGTTGTATCTGGAATATTATTAGAGTCCTTATTATGTGAATCAGCATCATGTGAATGAGAATGATCAGCGTTTACACATGAGGAAAAGATAACAAGGACAAATAAAGTAGGAGTTAAGAATAAATATTTCATTTGGAATAATTTACATTAATAAATGTGCAAAAATATTAATTTAATTAACAAAGTAACTACGATAAATTCAACGGAATGTGATGAAGTACAACGCTAAAGAATTCCCCAGAATCTTTTAATTATTTCCTTAAGATTTTATCTCTCAAATATTTACCGGTATACGACTTGCTGCAATTAATTATATCGTCGGGTGTTCCCTCAAATATTAATTTACCACCGTTTTCACCTCCATCAGGACCGAGGTCGATTATCCAGTCTGCAGACTTTATAATTTCAGAGTTATGTTCGATTACAATGATCGAATGTCCAATCTCTATAAGTGAATTCAACGAAACCAATAACTTACTAATATCGTGCACATGTAATCCGGTAGTGGGCTCATCAAAAACAAAAAGGGTAGGGGAATCTATGTTGCCCTTGGATAGAAAATATGCAAGTTTAACCCGTTGTGCCTCTCCACCGCTGAGAGTGTTTGATGGTTGGCCCAGATGAAGATAGCCTAACCCAACATCGCTAAGAGGTACTATCTTATTAATTATCTTCATTCCTGTATTCCCCAGTTCTTTTGATTTCTCGAAAAAATCTAAAGCCTGTTCAACAGTCATATTCAGGATATCGGAAATGTTCTTGCCTTTATATGTTATTTCAAGAACTTCATCTTTATACCTATGGCCATTACATGAATCACATTTAAGATAAATGTCGGCCATGAATTGCATCTCTACCTTAATTACACCTTCTCCTTCGCATTCGTCACACCTTCCTCCAGGTACATTAAACGAAAAATAACCTGGTTTATAACCACGAAGTTTTGCCAGTTTTTGAGATGCGAACAAAGTTCTTATATCATCGAATGCTTTTAAATATGTTACCGGATTTGAACGTGAAGATCGACCAATCGGATTTTGATCTACATACTCAATAGCTGAAATGTTTTTCAATTCACCAGAAAGATAGCCAAAGCGTCCTGCTTTTCCACTGTATCCATCTAGTTGTTTTTTTATAGCGGGATAAAGAATATCTTTAACAAGAGTGGATTTACCTGAACCACTTACTCCAGTAATAACTAACAAAACATTGAGAGGCAATTTAACAGAAATATTTTTCAGGTTATGTTGTGTAGCCCCAACAATTTCAACATAATTTTTCCACTTTCTTCTTCGGCGTGGTAATTCAATTTTCTTTCTATTTGTTAAATAAAGAGCAGTATAACTTTCGTTATTTTTCGCCAAATCATCAAATTCACCCTGAAATACCAGTTTGCCACCATGTTCTCCCGCATCTGGCCCAATATCAATTATTTGATCTGAGGCTTTAATAATTTCCTCGTCATGTTCAACAACAATTACTGAATTACCTAAATCTCGTAATCGATATAATACATCCACAAGACGTTCAGTATCACGAGGATGCAAACCGATACTTGGCTCATCAAGAATATACATGGAACCAACTAAACTGCTCCCAAGTGAAGTTGCAAGATTAATCCGTTGCGACTCTCCACCAGATAATGATGATGATAGTCTGTTCATTGTCAAGTAAAAAAGGCCAACATCAATTAAAAATTTTAAACGGTTTGTGATTTCAAAAAGTATTCGTCCAGCTATACTATTATCGTATTGGTCTAATTTCAAGTTGTAGAAAAAATTATATGCTTCATCCAGCTGCAGTTGAACAATATCATTTATACTAAGGCCTCCTATTTTAACATAGTTAGTGTCTTTTCTTAATCTTGTACCCTTGCATTCCGGACATTTTGTTTTGCCTCTATACCGAGCAAGCATAACACGATATTGAATTTTATATGTTTGTTCTTCAACCGAGTTGAAGAATGCGTTAATCCCATCGAAATATTCATTACCTGTCCACAACAGTTCTTTTTGATCTTCAGTTAGTTGATAATAGGGTCTATGTATAGGGAAGTTAAACTTTAGAGCACTTTTGATTAGTTGGTTCTTCCATTCGCTCATTTTTTCACCTTTCCAACAGGCGATTGCTTCATCAAAAACAGACAACCGTGGATTCGGTATCACCAGGTCAGGATCAATACCTATAATACTACCAAAACCTTCACAACGTTTACAAGCCCCAAAAGGATTATTAAATGTAAACATGTTTACTGATGGCTCTTCAAAGATTATTCCATCACGCTCAAACTTATTTGAAAATTCATGTGTTATTTCCTTGTCTTTTATTTTGTATGAAATAGAGCAATTACCATTACCTTCGTAAAAAGCAATTTGAGTTGAATCGGCAACACGGGATTCGAAATCCTCGTCATTATGGTCAACCCTGACTCTATCAATGACTAAAAAGTAATTGTTTGGTTTTTCCGAATCACTTACGGTTGCAATTACATCTTCAATTCTGCTAATTTTCCCGTCTTTCAGTACTCTGTTAAAGCCTTGTTGCATAAGTACTTGTAGATGTTGATTGAGTTTCCTCTTAGCTGAGATATGTAATTTCGCATAAATAATTACATCAGTATTTTCAGGTAATCCCATGATGTAGTTTGTTACATCTGATACTTTATGCCGTTTTACTTGTTTGTTGGAAACTGGGGAATATGTTTTTCCTATCCTTCCAAAGAGTAGCTTAATATATTCGTATATCTCAGTAGAAGTACCAACAGTTGACCTTGGATTTCTACTTTTTACCTTTTGCTCAATTGCAATGGCTGGAGCAATCCCGTTTATTGCATCAACCTCGGGCTTGTCCATTCTCCCTAGGAACTGACGAGCATAGGAACTAAGACTTTCTACATATCGTCTCTGTCCCTCAGCATATAATGTATCGAACGCAAGCGATGATTTACCTGAACCCGACAAACCCGTTATTACAACCAATCTTTTTTTGGGAATGGAAACGCTAAGATTTTTAAGGTTGTTAACCCTTGATCTTATGATAGATATGTAAGTATTTCCGGCGGAACTCATTTAAATTATATACTTATGTTTGTAAAAATAGTGTGCAAAATTAGAACTTTATTTGCTTTTTTGGATATAAGGCTTATATTTGCATTATTGTTTAACTAACCTCTAGGAGAAAGATTATCGATTAAACTCTACTATTTTTTTGTATCATTAACATAAAATAGGTAAAATGGGTTTAGCTGCTATAAGTGAAAAGGAACTTGTACAAAGTTTCATTAACGGTAATCACTCCAGTCTTCAAACTCTTATCGAACGCCATCAAAACAGGTTGTATTCGTACATCTTTTTGTTGGTTAAAGATAAGCAGTTGGCTGATGATATTTTTCAGGATACATATGTAAAAGTTATTAATACCCTAAAGCGTGGTAGCTATAATGATGAGGGTAAATTTATTCAGTGGGTGATGCGGATAGCACATAATCTGGTAATTGACCATTTCAGGAAATCTAAAAAAGTCCCTACTGTTGAAAATTCTTATAACGAATTTGATGTTTTTGATACCATTAGCTTTACCGATCCTTCGATTGAAGAGCAGCTGGTAAAAACCCAAATACATAGTGATGTTCGCAAACTTTTAGATTTCCTGCCTGAGGAACAAAAAGAAGTTCTGTATTTAAGATGTTATTCGGGTTTAAGTTTTAAAGATATCGCTGAACATACTGATGTTAGTATTAATACAGCTCTTGGCCGGATGCGTTACGCAATTATAAATATGCGTAAGATTATTGAAGAAAAGAAGGTTGTACTTACTGCATAGTTGAAATAGAGCCAGAATAGTTAGTTGAATACTATCTAAAGCGCCAGGATAATTTAGAAATTTCCATATTTTTTAGGGAAGATTAGGTTTTTAGTTGATTCAGATAATAATTGAAAAGTTTTGCCGTTACTTTTATAATTATTTGTCTCATTTATAAACTGCCTATGATAAGTTTTACTCCGCAAGAACATCAGGATTCCCCACAAACTAAACTAAATGATGGTGTGTGCACTTCTCCGTCAAAATTAACGATCAGAATTATAGTGAGTTATGCTTCCGCACTAAGAGTGTATAAAACAAAAAGCCTGGGATTTACAAATATCCTGTTAAATTAAGTTTTCCTTTTTGAAGCTATACTAAAGCTGCGATCTTCATAGGTTGCAGCTTTTTGTTTTCAGNACCCATTTTAAGAATTATTGTAAAACCGAATAAATTTTATCCGTTAATTCATCACTATACATTAGAATATCCTCTAATAGTTTAAATTGAGTACGACATCTTATAAGATTATGCGTTGGATAGGCAACTTTGTAATATTTATTACCACTTATATAATCAGTCAAAAATCTGAGACCCTGAATGTAAATTATGCAAAGAGCTCCTGATAATAGTTGCTCTTTTTCAGTTGTGGTAATTATATTCTTCAATTCCCCTAAATATCCTCTGCAAAGAGCTTCAAAATGATCCATTCTGAAAGTAACCTTGCTTAAATCTTTTTCATCTTCTTTTGCTATACTAGTAATTGATCGAACCATATCTCCAAAATCAAATAGTAGACTGCCACTCATAACAGTGTCAAGGTCAATCACATAAGTGTTGTGACTAGTGGTGCTAAACAAAAAATTTTCAAGTTTGGTATCATTATGTGTTATTCGTTCAGGTAGTAAGGTACTTTTTAGTAGATATGACATTTCTTTTGCGATAGACTTATTATCTAGTGCAAAATTAATTTCATTCTCTGCGACTTTTTTTAAATCTACGTCGGCATTTTTAAGTGCATATTGGAATTCATTTAGTCTCCTTAAAGGATTATGAAAATCAGGTATCGTATCTTTGAAATCCTTCGAGTTCAATTTTGTTAAGAATAACTGAAATTTCCCCATTGCTTTTCCTGCATTTTCAGTAATTGATGTACTTGGAGAAATTTCATAGGTTGAATAATCTTCAATAAACTCGTTTGCTCTCCATGCTGAACCAGCAGTATCTACATAATGAATTGAACCAGAGTTATCTGGTATAAAAATTGGAAAAAATTTACCTAAAGCACCTTGTTCTGATAAGGCTCTGATCAGATTTATATAATTATGAACGAGATTATTTATATTAAAAACGTTTCTGTTAACCTGTTGAAGGATGAACTTCCTTTTATTTGTTGAGATAAGATAAGTATTGTTGATATGTCCATCACCATATTTAACAACATCAGTGATTTCACAATCAGGAAAAAACCTGTATAGTATTTTTGAGCTGATCAATGGTGCTGAATTTTAATTGAATTAAGTTTTGTATTCTTAAGCCCACAAGTTGGCAGGGTAAACTCCTTGGTTAACAAGCTCTCTGACTTTTTCTATACTTACTTCCTTATCCTCTTGGTACGTAACTCCAAACCATTTGTCATTGCTCGTAAGCATACTAATTGAGGCTTCTTTATCTTTAATTAACTTATTAACCACTGTAGGTATAAAAAATTCTGCTTTGAGATCAGAAGCATTTTCTTTCATAAAGAAGTAAAAATCACGTTCCAGTTGGTCAAAAAACAGTTGTGAAAATCCCCAGAAATTCATAGATACAACAGAATCCTTATCAATCTCAACTTTATCTCCATTATCGGAATATACAATTTTATCATTTTCAATTGTTATACTTGTTCGCTCAATAACATCAGTGAGAAAGTCTTCTTTAGTCTGACAAATCCCCCTTGAAACGCTTCCGTTTTCCGATAATGTATTTCCTAGTTTATAGCCAACCATAGCATATTTATTTGAATCTTTTTCCATTTTGGCAAGGAAATCACCAAGTATTTCAAAGGCTTGCTTCCCATAAAAATCATCAGCGTTTATAACTGCAAATGGTTCATTAACAACATCATTAGCTGCTAGTACCGCATGGCCAGTACCCCATGGTTTTAATCTATCAGGATTAACCGATATACCGTCAGGTACTGCTGAAACTTCCTGAAGTACATAGTCAGTTTCAATTTTTCCTGTTAATCTTCTTTCATAAATTTCTTTAAAGTCTTTTTCGATCTTGGGATTAAGAACAAAAACAACCTTGCCAAATCCAGCTCTTATGGCATCAAAGACTGAGTAATCAATTATACTTTCACCCGATGGACCAACTTTGTCCATTTGTTTTACACCACCATACCGACTTCCAATTCCTGCCGCAAGTATTAATAAAGTTGGTTTCATTATTTAGAATTTATTTTCACTTTCCATGAAGTAAATTTATGCCATCTTACAGCATAAAAGTATATAAAAATATATAAGGGTATCATCACCCAATAAGCACCCTGCGGAGAATAGTCATCTGCAATCTTTCCCCAAACCAATGGTAGAATAGCGCCTCCTGCAATTGCCATTATTAACATAGCTGAACCTGTTTTGATAAAACGATTTAAACCATGTAATGCTAATGGCCATATTGCAGGCCAAACCAGGGCATTAGCAATGCCTAATAAAGCTACAAAAGTTACAGATAACATTGCTGGAGAATAAATTGCTGCCACTGAAAATACTACTCCCAGAATAGCAGAAATTGCAAGTGCCCTTTCCTGTGACAAAAAGCGTGGAATTAATAATATTCCAATTATGTATCCAACTATCATTGAAGCTAATGTTAATGAGGTAAATAACTTGGCAGTATCAATAGGTATTCCAAGGGAAATACCATAACGAATAATTGTATCACCCGCTATGACTTCTGCACCTACGTATAAAAATAGTGCAACAACGCCTAGAACAAGGTTTGGAAACTGGAAAATATTTGTTTTAGCAGTTGACTCGTCATCATTATTCTCAACAACTTCTTCTTCGATTTCAGGTAGTGGTGCAAAACGTATCATAATCCCTAATAAAACTAGTACTGCTGTTATAAATAGATATGGGATAATTACACGCGCCGCAAGCTCATTGAGAGCAACTACTTTGATCGATTCTTCCATCGTTTGGAGTTTTGCAACAAATTCATCACCGTCGTGAAGAATGAAATATGCTAATATAAGTGGTGCCAGAGCTCCTGCGACTTTGTTACAAATACCCATGATACTGATCCGTTTAGCAGCGGATTCCCGAGGGCCAATAATTGTAATGTATGGGTTCGATGCAGTTTGTAGTAGAGCAAGTCCTGTCCCTAAAATAAAAAGGCCAAATAAAAAGAGTTCATAGGTTCGGGTTTGCGCAGCTGGAATGAACATAATAGTCCCAATAGCCATAATTAGTAAACCGACCATCATGCCATTCTTAAAACCTGTCTTTTTCAATATCCATGAAGAAGGTAATGCCATCACGGTGTAAGAAATGTAAAATGCAAATGCTACAAATAGTGCTTGAAAGTTTGTTAGTTCGCAGGCAATTTGCAAATAGGGAATTAAAATCCCATTTAGCCAGGTTACAAATCCGAAAATAAAAAAGAGAATTCCAATAATTGCAATAGATAGTATATATGTCCTTTTATTTTGAGGACCGATGTTTTTTGCATTATCGTTCACCATCTAATTATATTTTTCAGATTATTCTAGAGCTTTAAGTGAGAGTCAATAATACAAAAAACTGTATTGGAAAGTATAGTTTGAGTTTAAAGTTATTTTTGATTTATAAACATCATAAATAGGTATTTAACAATAATTAAGTAGCTATAGTTAATTGAGTTAAAACTGGATTTTGCGAACAAGGTTATATATGAATTTATATACAGAAAATAATAACGGAAATTATTCGTAAGTATCAGTAACAGGGATTACATAATATTCACCAGTGCGAGGATCTTTATAAAACTTACTGTAACCGTTTATACTTTCAATATTAACATCAACAGCTCCTTTAACAAATACAGTGTTGTTAACATCTACTTCGCCCATAACCCGCATGGCTGAGTCGGCCACAACAACCTGAGGTGATATTTGTGGTAGGATACCAGCATTTTGGAGTACTATTATCCATACTCCTATAGCAATTATCACGAGAGCAGTTTTTATAAATTTTATATGAGTTCTCATTTAATAAATATTTAGCTCCTTGAATTCCTGCCCCGTAAAAGACCACTTTGAAGGTTCAAAAAATCAACTGTTTCGTAATATTACAAAAGTATCAATTTATTTAGTACGTTCAAAAATATTTAATTTGATTGGTTCAAACAACTCTTTCAATTAAAATGATAGTTGAAAAGTAATTGTTATAGATGTATGTATATGTAGAAAAGATCTAATCAAAGCCCTATCAACCAAATTCATTAATTTTCTCTGGATGTCGCAATGAGATGATTCATAGCTTATTAAAAACTGATATCATGAAAAACTATGCGGCAAATTATTTATTCAAACTATAAAAAACAGCTCCATTATATTCACCAACAACATTCTTTGCTAGGCTTCTAATTGTAGAGTTTTTAAGATAGTTTTTGTCGGTAAGTACTAAATATGAAGCTCCTTTTTGAATATAAGTATGTATTCTTATTAGCTCAATGGCAGCAGTGTCGGATATAGTCCATCCTGTTCTGTTGAGAAAATAAAGACTGCCATTTGGTGTATAATCCTGTACTACAATTAATTTTGAATCTTTACTTATTCCAATATTTATAATGTACTCATTGGCATTGTCTAATTGTGTTCCAATATTTGCGAATTTGTCATTCTTAATACTATATCGTCCAGATACTTTTTTATTTGCATAATTAAGACTTAGTATTAGAAGTAAAAGTAATGCCAATTTAAAAATCAGGTTTCCGAAAATAATTGGGAACCGGTTGCGAATAGAAATAAATGCGTTTATCACAAGAAAAATAATTCCAGGAATTAGAGCAAGAAAATAATAGTCGTGTTCTTTAAATTGTAAAAAGAAAAGAACAAAGTAAATTGAGCTTCCTATAAAAGTACTTGTGGCAATAGTTAAGATTATTTTATTTGATGTTTTTATAAATATTAGACCAATGATAATCATCCATCCGAAAACATGAAGAGTGCTTTCATAATAGTAATTAGGAAGCCAATAGTAGTACATGTAATTCCAAACTTCATCAATTTGCACTTTTTTTAAAGACCAGATTGGTTGATAATGAGTCAGAAAATAATTTCCATTGTTGGTTTCATTATACTTAATAATGAATAAATACCATCCGATAATTATTAGAAATGAAAACAAGAATGAAAGTAAATAAGGGTAATTCTTTTTTATTGAATATTTCTGATTACCAATTACTTTGATAATAATGAGCGACAATAAAGCAGCTGCAGGATTTAATCCATAAGATACTTTTATCAAAGATGCAAGTGTAAAAAATATTAAACTAATAATAAATGCTTTGGTTTTATTTCTCTTTACTAAAAACTCATAATAAAAGTACCATGCAATAAGAGTAAAGCCTAATGCTGCCGGATCAGGAAGATAATTGTTTGTATAATAAATCAGAATTGCTGAAGAGAAAAATAAAAAAGTGAAGATCAAGGCGTATGCAATATCGTCGAGTAATTTTATTAATAATTTATAAAGAAACAGCAGTCCTGTTGTAATAATGGAAAGGTTTATGAGTCGTAAAAAAAACTCGTGTTCGCCAAATATTTTGTAAAGTAATGCTGTTAAATAATAAAGTATGGGGAATTCACCAACTGCCTTTCCATCAACGCTATTTAAATTTAAAATTCGAGGTTCGAAAAAGTGCATTTCCCCATTAAAATAAGTTGCTACAAAGGACAAACAATCTGTTTGTCGGATGAAATGAATTGATTGAGGTCTGAAAAACAGGATGTTATGGTAATCAAAAAATAGATAAACTAGCAAAGTCGATAAAGCAAAGAATATATATTGCAGGTTGTTTCTAATCGTTTTCAAAATTATTTTATTGATTCATGATTTGAATGGAAACCATACGAGTTTATGTAGACATTATCTAATGATCTATTCTGTTTGGAGTTCTTTTATCTGAGCCAAAGTAGGTGATATATCTATTTGGTTTTCTTCCTCATTTTTACAACTTCCTTCACCCTTAGATCTTTTACATGTGCATCCTAGTTTATCACCCGTTTTTGGGTCGATAGTTGCGCATTGTTTTTTAAATTCACCACCTTTCTTGACAAACATTTTAATTGCAATTCCGGCAACCGCAATTGCTAAAAGTATAATCGAAAGTAGAAGTAATTTAATAAACATTTCACAATTTAATTGGACGACAAAAATAACTAAAATAGATTAAGGTAATAACCTCACTATCAATTTTTAATCTTCAGGGTGTGGCAAATAATAGCATTTGCAATAGATGCGTTTAGCGATTCGGGGTGGTGTGCTAAATTCTTGTTATACAATGGTATAGTAATTTTATCGGTGATATAATCAATTAACTCAGGAGATATTCCATGAGCTTCACTACCTATTAAAATTATTCCATTTGTCTGAGGTTTTAGGTTAGTAATGGGTGTTCCGTTAAGGGCTGCGCCAAATATCTTGAGTGCTTCTGGTTTTGTTGCAAAAAGCTTGTCAAGTTCAGTATAAGTTACGTTAACCCGTGCCAGCGATCCCATTGTTGCTTGCACAACTTTTGGATTGAAAGCATCAACAGTATTTTTAGAGCAATAAATCTGATTAATTCCATACCAGTCAGCAGTACGGATTATTGTTCCAAGGTTACCCGGATCACTTATGTTATCAAGTGCAATCGTTAGATTATCTGTAATAATATTTCCATTAAAACTAGTGTTTGGTAATTCAAATATTGCTAATACATCAGATGCAGTTGTTAGAGCTGAAACCTTTTTAAGTTCTTTCTTTGAAACTAATGAAGTATCTCCTTTTGGAATATCTAATTTATGATTCTGAATCCAATCATTTGTTGCAAATAACTCAATAAAACTACAATCACTATGTAAAAAGTCAAGCACATTTCTACTGCCTTCAACGAAAAACATATTATGCAATTCACGATATTTCTTTCGATTAAGCTGGTTTAGTAGCTTTATTTTGGCCTTACTTAGCATTTACTTCCCAAACTATTTGAACTTTAAAGATACCAGTTGGTAACTGCTGGCAATTTAACAAAAATTGTGGTTGATCTTATTTAAGTATTTCACTTATTAATCGCATTTTGATAACCATTATTCTCTATGGTCATGTTTAGATTAAATAGGTGAGTATAGGATCAACAATAACAAATCCTTTTTTGTGGGACGAGTTATAGAAGTTTGTAGCATTACTTTTGATGGCAGGTAGTTTGGATTTGATATAGGGAGGACAAATAGTTTTTATTATATTACAATCCATATTACAACACTTGTGAACAATTTCCTTATTATTCTTCTTTTTCTCAATCAATGGTCTATTATTCTCTGTTAATTTTTCGGCATTAAAAAAGTTGATATTTAACAGAGCGGTGAGAAAAAAAAGTGTTAATGCAAGTGTTTTCATATCAGCCATCATAAATATAACAAAGACAAAATTAGTAAACACAAATTGCTGAAGCGTTAACGAACGTTAATATCAGTTAATTTTGGTTAAACTAACTATTAAGAAGAATAAATACTGTTTTTCCAATATTAATAATGACGCGAAAATTAAAACAAAAAGCCCTATTGTAGTTTTACAATAGGGCTTTTATTATAGTAATATTGCGTTTACGATTCTTCAGCAATAATATCAAGACCTACATCCACTTTAATTTCCTTATATAATTTTAGGGTAGCAGTATATTTGCCTACTTCCTTTATATGATCTGCATCAAAATAGATATTCTTACGTTCGATTTCCAGATTTTTGGCTTCTTTGATAGCATTAGCAACCATTATGTTATTAACTGATCCGAAAATTTTACCTGAAGTACCTGCTTTTACGCTAATAGTTAATTCTAGATCTTTAAGAAGGTCTCCAATTGCTTCAGCTTCTTTAACTACTTTGTCTTCTTTGTAAGCTTGTTGTTTTTTAAGCTCTGTTAAAGCTTTCTTACTTGATTCGGATGCTATAAGAGCTAGTCCTTTTGGGATTAAATAATTCCTGCCAAATCCATCCTTTACAGTCACCAGGTCGTTTTTATATCCTAAGCCCGATATATCTTGTTTTAAAATTACTTCCATTTTCTATTCCTCCTTTATTTAAGTAAGTCAGCAACATAAGGCATTAATGCAAGGTGTCTTGCTCTTTTAACGGCTTGTGCAACTTTCTTTTGATATTTTGTTGATGTCCCTGTAATACGACGAGGTAATAATTTACCTTGCTCGTTTACGAATTTCAACAGGAAATTAGGATCTTTATAGTCGATATATTTAATACGACTTTTTTTGAAACGGCAGTATTTTTTCTTTTTGGTGTCAACTGCAATGGGTGTCAAATATTTTATGTCTGAATTAGGTTGTGCCATGGTTCTAATTTTATCGTTTATGAGTTAGATTTTGCTTCCTTATCTTTTTTTTCTTCTTCTTTCTTATTCTTTCTTATTCTTCCGTTTTTTCTCGTTATATGCTATTGCATGTTTGTCGAGTTTAACGGTAAGAAAGCGTAGCACACGTTCGTCACGTTTTAGTTGCACTTCCAAGTCGCCAATTAACTGTCCGTCATTTTTGAATTCAAACAAATGATAAAATCCTGTGGATTTTTTCTGAATGGGGTAAACGAGTTTACGTAAGCCCCAATCTTCTCGATGCACTATTTCAACACCTTTCTTAGAGAGGATATCCTCATACTTTTTTACCGCTTCCTTCATCTGGTCATCAGACAAAACGGGAGTTAAAATGAAAACGGTTTCGTACTGGTTCATAATAATTTAAATTAGTTTAAGATAATTTTATTTACCCAAAAATGGGAGCGCAAAAATACAAATATAATTTGTAGATGCAACAACGCATTGTAAAAAAATCAAAAAAGTAGAAATGGATAGCTTAAGGCCTCTATAATATTGAGTTACTGAACATTTGTATGAGTAGATTCTTAAGCGGACCTTAATAGAGTTTTACATATAAATTCAGCAGCTTTTCCATCACCAAAAATCAGCGGGAATATTCTGGTGTTCATATTCTTGAGCTTATTATAAGATTGTATTATTTTATCTTCATCAGCATTGGCAACTATAGCAGCTCCTTCCTCAACAATTTCTACCCACTCTGTTTCCGATCGTAGTATAACACAGGGTTTGTTAAAATAGTAAGCTTCCTTTTGAACACCTCCCGAATCTGTCATAACCATTTTGCAATTACTCTCAAACGAAATCATATCAAGGAAGGACACCGGTGGCAGTATCTTAATATGTGGGTTTGAGTTGATTGAGGCAAATAATTCAGCGTCTAAATTTTCATCCAATAATTTTCTTGTTCTTGGATGTAACGGAATTACGAGCGTTATTTTATCCTTATTGGAAATACGATTTAATGAACCGAATATAGCGTTCAACCTTGAAGGATCATCTGTATTATTATCCCTATGAATAGTACAAAGAATAAAATTATCTTTTTCAAGATTATTATCATTCATTACAGTGCTGTTATTCAGAGCTACAGACTTAAAGAACAGGCTGTTATCGTACATTACATCACCACAATGAAAAATACCCGGATTATCGGCATTGTAAGGAGTTTTGCTATTAGGATCGAACCCTTCTTTTATTAGATTATTATAACCAGTTGCAGTAGGTGAAAATAATAGCGTTGAAGCATGATCGCACATAATACGATTTATTTCTTCAGGCATTGTTTTATTAAATGAACGAAGTCCTGCTTCAATATGCACTATTGGGATATGAATTTTAGAAGCAGCAATCGCACCAGCAAGAGTAGAGTTAGTATCTCCATAAAGAATCAAAAAATCGGGATTTGTTTCATTAAGAACTGACTCTATGCCAATAATCATATCAGAAGTTTGTTTGGCATGACTAGCACTTCCAACATTTAGATTGTAATTGGGTTCGGGTATATTGAGCTCGTCGATAAAAACCTTTGACATATTTTTATCGTAGTGTTGCCCGGTATGGACTATTATCTCGGTGATTTTATCTAAGTAGTGGTTTTTAATAGCACGGTTTAAAGCAGCTGCTTTAATAATTTGAGGACGAGCTCCTATTATAGTTACTATTTTTATCATAATATGTTTGACATTGGATAATTAGTCATTTTAACTATTCACCACTCACCACTCACTTTTCACTAGATCATCGATTCGTCAGCGAAACTAAAATAATTATCGCTACCTACAATAATATGATCCAAAACATTTATCTCTAACGTAAGTCCTGCTTTAGAAATTGTTTTAGTTAACTTAATATCGTTATCGCTTGGTTGTAAATTATTTGACGGATGATTATGGGCAAGTATTATTGATGAACAGTTATTTTCCAAGGCAAGCTTGAATATTTTCTTTGGATCGGCTATTGTTCCTGATATACCACCTTCACTAATATTAATTTTCTTAATGATTTGATTAGCGCGATCGACTAGCAATATCCAAAATTCCTCGTAATTCTTATCACTGAGATCAGCGTAAAATACATCATACACATCTTTGCTTGATACTATTTTTTTCTTCTTTTGGATAACATCATCAGCTCGTCTTCTCCTTCCAATTTCGAGTGCTGCTATTATAGAAATTGCTTTAGCTGATCCAATGCCTTTGAACTGGCAAAGATCTTTTACTCCTAATTTAGATAGTTCAGCAAGATTATTATTAACGGAACTTAGTATTCTTTTAGATAGCTCAACAGCTGACTCATTATTGTTACCTGAACCGATCAAAATTGCGATTAACTCAGCACGACTCAATTGGCCTTTACCTTTTATTGTTAGTTTCTCTCGTGGCCGATCATCTTCCGACCATTGACTAATGGGTAATTTATTCTTCATAGCATTTTGGGTTTTTGGGGCTATAAAAATAAGCAAAAAAAAGTCCCGATATAAATATACCGGGATTTAAATTATTTCTTATTTGACTCTATGACAAAGTATTTGCATATTTTGTGCATCTCGATTTTAGATTACCGGCTTTGTTTTTATGAATAATTCCTTTTTTTGAAAGCCTGTCAATCATTTCGTAAAGTTTTGGTAAAGAATCTGCAGCTTCTTTTTTGTCAGTTAATAACCTGAATTTTCTTACTGCATTACGCATTGTTTTTGCATAATAACGATTGTGAAGCGTTCTGGTTTCGCTTTGTCTGATTCTTTTAAGTGCTGAAGGATGATTAGCCATATTACTTTTCCGTTTTTAGAATTTTAATTTCGGGCTGCAAAAATAGATAAATATTTAATATAAAAAAATAATCCTCTTTATTTTTTAGTTTGATAATGTTCCCACTAATATAGGCTCATCTTTTTCAATAATGCCATTGATATCAACATTATAGAAAGTATTTTTAGTAAGGCCTGTTTTTTCAATAATAACAGGTATATAATGCTCTCCATACCCTCTTGCAAAACCATTTTCGATTATTATTTGAACAAGTACTTTTTGTTGCTTTCCAATAAATGAGTTACGATATTTTAATCTTGTTTTTTCTGACAGTTTTCGAATTATTTCTCCTCTGCGGTTCTTTTCCTTTTCGTCAATTTGTTCAGGAAGTCTTTCAGCGCGAGTTCCTTTACGTACCGAATATTTAAAAGTATGAATATGACCAAATCCTATTGTGTTGGCAAGGTCAACGGTAGCCTGAAATTGCTCTTCAGTTTCACTTGGAAAACCAACAATTACATCTGTAGTAAGACTAAAACCAGGATGCAATTCTTCCAGTTTGGATGCCATTTCTTTAAACAATTTTGCTGTATACATTCGCCGCATCTTCATTAAGATTTCTTCTGAACCACTTTGAAGGCAAATATGCATATGAGGAGCAAGTTTCGGATGCTTAAATAATCGAAAGAAGCTATCAGTGTAGCCATCCGGTTCAATTGAGGATATTCGAATTCTGAAATCACCCGGAATGTCAAGCATTTGCTCTACAAGCGACTCAAAATCAGTATTGTTGTGATTATATCTACCAATATTTACACCAGTAATTATAACTTCCTTAAACCCAAACTCAACTACTTTTCTAACATTAGTGAGAACATCTGCGACCGGCCGACTGCTTGCTCTTCCGCGTACCTTTGGGATAATGCAAAAAGTGCAGAAATTATCACATCCATCTTGTATCTTTATAAAACTTCTGGTGTGAAAAGTTTGATCGGCTGGTTCATAATTAAAAAGGTTTTTTTCGTAGTTGTCAGCGCTTACAATTTCGCCATTAAAGTGTGCCTCCGCAACAGACAAGACTGATGTTTTGTGATCGTTATCAATCACATAATCAATCTTCTCGTTTTTTTCAAGCTGTTCTTTGTAATTTGTTGCCATACAGCCAGTTACTATTGTAATTCCATTATCATTTTTTCTCTTTGCCTGACTTATTGCTCTACGTGATTTTTGATCGCTCATACTAGTAACCGTACATGTGTTTATCACATATATATCAGCTTTTTCAGCAAAGTCAACTGTTTGATAGTCTTTTTTTATGAATTCAGAGGCAAGTGAATCAGTTTCAAATAGATTAAGCCTGCACCCAAGAGTTTTAAAAGCTATTTTTTTAATCATAATGTTTATCAAGTTCTCCTTCTATTGAAAGTGGCGCAGCCGATGTAATCTTTATATCTACAAATTTTCCAACTAGATTGCTGTTGTTTGAGGAAAATCTGGCAACTATCCTGCCTTCAGTATATGCAGACAAATAACCTGATTTGCGATCATTTCCTCTAACGAGTACTTTTATTGTACTGCCAATAAGACCACTATTATATTCATGAGAATATTTTGTCAGTTCAGTCGTGAGTTGATGATACCTTTCTTTTTTCACTTCTTTTGGTATATCATCATCCCATCTTGAGCTTGTTGCGCCCGGCCTAGGTGAATATTGAGCAATATATGCCATATTATATTTGAACTCTTTCATTATCTTTCGAGAGTTCTCAAATTCCTCTGATGATTCACCGGTAAATCCTACAATTACATCTGTAAATAGTGTTGCTTGTGGTATAAGTCTCCTGATCGTATTAACGATATCACGATATTTTTGCATTGAATGATTCCTGTTCATACGGATAAGAACCTTATCATCTCCTGATTGTATCGGCAAATGAATTTGTTTACCTAAGCAGTCATATTTTGCAATAACTTCAATCACTTCATCTGACATGTCGCGAGGATGTGGAGAAGTAAAGTAAACCCAGAAGTCTTTGCCTGATTCAATTCCATATTCTCCAATTTGTTCAAGAAGTTCTGAAAAACTAATTTCGTTGCCCTTTTTGTCTAAGCCATATGAGTTTACATTTTGTCCCAGGATAGTAATCGACTTAACTCCTTTATTTACCAAACTCTTTAATTCACTCATTATCTCATCAGACGGTCGGGATACTTCACGACCACGAGTATATGGAACAGCACAAAACGTACAGAATTTGTCACAACCATTTTGGATGGGTATGTATGCTTCAAAGCCCGAACCATATTTTGGTTCAATATTCCAAAACTCTTCAATTCCTACTTCTGGTTTACTTATTATGTTTTTTTGAGAATGACTAATTCGTGATGGATTGATTTTAAATTCCGCAAATTTTGGATAAGCGATATTTTCCTTCGCTGACTTTTCTAAATCAGGGTATTGCGATTGTAAACCTGCTTGTGATACAACTCCATATTGAAGTATCATTTCGGGTAGCTCTGGTAGCTGACTCATTGTAGTTACAATATCGAAAAGTTTAAGGAATTTTTGTTTATCGGATGGCAATACACAACCAGAAACAAAGGTTATTAGATTTTTATTGTTTTTCCACTTGTTCCAAATGTTTACAAGATTATATACCTTATCAATACCTTTTTGGCGAACCGAACATGCAATAACACCTATCAGATTTGCTTCTTCAGCCTCGTCTGTTGGAACAAACCCCATTTTATCGAGCACCATCTGAACACGTTCGCCATCGCTAATATTCATTTGGCATCCTAGCTGTACAATGTGGTATTTCATCTGTTTATTTATCTTTTATTGGTCAGATGGAACTTTCATGTAAAAAATAATAATAGACATTTTGTAATATAATGATGATTCTTTACATGTTCGTTTCATGGCTCTTTAAAAATTAAAAATATACTTCAGCATGTAGTTGGTTGCCTGGAATTCCTTTTTCTTCAAGTAACTGCATTGCTTCACGTATCATCTTAAAATTGCCACAAAAATAACATATTGTATCTCCATCAAAATTATTTTGTTTGATGTAATCGGTAACTCTGCCAGTAAATTCGCAAGAAGTATCGCGAGATGCGCATCTAATGTACCTGTCACCTTCAAAGGATTCTTTTCCGTAAGCTTCGTCACAAGTTCTTATGCCATGCAATATTGTGTAATTTAAAGTAGGATAACTGCGAACCATGCTGTGAAAAGGAGCAATACCAGTTCCGCTTGCTATAAACAGATGCTTGTGTGAATGTATTTTTTCTTTATCTAAACCAAAAAAACCTAATGGTCCCTCAACATTTAACATTGCACCCGGCAGTATGTTTTTCAGGTGTTTTGATACAGTTCCATCAGATATTTCTTTTATTAGAATCTCAAGATAATTATCAGCAATGCCACTGTAGATAGAATATTCTCGTTGATCAGGATCATTGTAACGACCAAGCAGTATATGTTGTCCAGCTTCAAAGACCATATTATTTTTTTCAATTTGAAGTAAGTATGTTGAGTCAGTCAGGTTTTTAATTCCTACGAGTTTATGTAAACCGCTTGTTTGCATAGTAAGTATAGCTTATTTTAGTTCTAATAAATCTAAAGAAGGTTAACTTTTTGGGGTGGCAAAAATATATATTTTTTGTTAGATATGTAAATTAGCAGGAGAGTGATAATCCTTGCATCAATTTGGGAAGAATAGCGATTATTAAAAATCAAGTTCTAGTTGGGGTGGTTCATCTTTGTCCTCAGGAGGAGAGATTTCCTCTTCTTTATTATCGGCTTGAATACTTTTATCATTAATTATTTCTTCAGTCTTATTCTCAGCTTTATTAGATACCTTATCCTCCGGATTCTCTTCTTCAATGTTGGTTACTTCTAATTGCTCTGTTACTGGTGGAGTGTAGGGGAGAGGTTCGATAAATTTTATTTTTCGTAGGTCGTATCTGGAAAGCCGTTTACCTTTTGCCCGATAACTTTTAATCGCAATAAAATCTGCCAGTGGTACAACCTCTACTTCTGTTTCACCACTGCTCTTTTTCTTAATTTCGAATTGCAATCTAGGTAGGTGATCAAAAGAAAAGGCTATTAATTTCGACGCTTTTTCCTCACCAATAAAATTTAATAATTTATTAACAGTCATGTTCTCAGGCAAATGAAAACGTTTTACATAATGTCTTTTTTGTTCACTATCATAATAAACAGCGGTGATGATTTTATCAGGGTCAAACTTAGTAACTAACTTTATCTCGTCATCAAAGTGCGTTGATAAATCGTAGCCGGTTAGTTTTAGCTCTCCATTGTTCATAATGCAAAGAATTCTATCATCACCGATAAAAGCTCCAATATATTCACCTCTTTCATCAGTGTTTAATCTACGTACAGTATCATCATACCATATGCTTCTAGCACCGAGGGTAGAAACGCCTTCTTCACGCTGAATAATGTTTTTGATAGTATGTTTAGCCAGTATATTACCACGAGATTTTCTTCCTTTGATTGCAAGACTACTAAAATCAAAATCAAAACTTAATTTCTTTAACTTTGGTTTAGCCCTTAGGTTTATTTTGACAATCTCTGCTTCGCCATTTGGGTTTGCTGTGAAATAAATAATCTTCGATCCTTCTGAACCGATAGTAAGATCATACTCTTTATCTCGAGTTACCCCAACAACGGCAAATCTTTTCACATAATATTTACCTCTTTTACCATTTTGGTAAATCATGTTATAAACAGTACGATTATCACTTTTCTTAAATACAGCAACATGTATAATCCCTTTACCAACAAATACTTTTGGGGCAACTTTATGGACAATCATCGTGCCGTCGGATTTAAAAATAATTATGTCATCAATATCGGAACAATCGGTAACGAATTCAACTTTTTTAAGTGTCGTTCCAACAAAACCTTCCTTGCGGTCGATAAAAAGTTTTGTGTTTGCAACAGCAACGTTGGAGGCATTTATTGTATCGAAATTTCTGATCTCTGTTTTTCGTTCCCTTCCTTTACCATGTTTCTTTTTGATCTGCTTGAAATAATTAATGGCGTAATCAATTAAATTTTCTAAATGATTTTTTACTTCACCAATCTCATCTTCAACAGAAGCAATGAGTTCATCCGCTTTAACGGCGTTATATTTAGATATTCGTTTGATCTTTATTTCTGTAAGCCTTACAATATCATCTTCGATTACTTCCCGTTTAAGAAGTTTTTTAAATGGATCAAGACCTTTATCGATAGTTTCGATAACTGATTCCCATGTTTCGCATTCTTCAATACTTTGATAAATCCTATTTTCAATAAATATCTTTTCAAGCGATGAATTGTGCCACTGATCTTCAAGTTCCTGAAGTCTGATTTCCAGTTCCGTTTTTAATAGTTGAACAGTATGGTCAGTATTTTGTCTAAGGATTTCTTTAACAGAAATGAAGTATGGTTTTTTATCAACAATTACACATGTGTTAGGTGAAATGGAAACCTCACAGTTAGTGAAAGCATATAGGGCGTCAATTGTTTGGTCAGGCGAAACATTAGATGCCAGATTAATTACTATTTCAACATTCTCCGCTGTATTATCGTCAATTTTTTTGATTTTAATTTTGCCCTTGTCACTTGCTGATATAATGGAATCAATAAGAGATGATGTTGTGGTAGAAAAAGGTATTTCGCTTATTAACAGAGTTTTCTTGTCTGATTGAGAAATTTTTGCTCTCACTCTTACTTTCCCACCTCTATGCCCATAATTGTACTTTGTAAAATCAGCCATTCCACCTGTTAAAAAATCAGGTAGAATGTTAAAATCTTTATTCTGTAAATGAAGAACAGAGGCATCAATTAATTCACAAAAATTATGGGGTAAAATTTTTGAAGCTAATCCAACAGCAATACCTTCAACACCCTGCACCAAAAGCAAAGGAAATTTTACTGGAAGAGTAAGTGGTTCTTTGTTCCTTCCATCATACGAGGATTTCCATGTAGTTGTTTTTGGATTGAAAACTACTTCTTTAGCAAATTTTGAAAGTCTGGCTTCAATATAACGAGGAGCGGCGGCTCGATCACCTGTTAATGTGTTTCCCCAATTTCCCTGCATGTCGATGAGCAGATCTTTCTGTCCTAATTGAACAAGAGCATCACCAATAGATGCATCACCATGAGGGTGAAATTGCATTGTATGACCTATAATATTGGCAACTTTGTTAAATCGTCCGTCATCAAGACGATTCATTGCATGGAGGATACGTCGTTGGACTGGTTTTAAACCATCGTCAACCTCAGGAACAGCACGCTCAAGAATAACATAAGAGGCATAATCGAGAAACCAGTTCTCATACATACCTTTTAGATGCGTAGTTTTATGTCCTTCGGTCTGATTAGGTTGATTTTTATTAACCTGATCGATAGTTTCCTCTGATTCGCTCATTGCTTATTTATGTGTGTCTTTTAAATTCGAAAATGCTTTAATATTTGAATGTTTAAATTAGAAGATTTAATCACTTTTTAAGTACTTCATTCATTATTATTTCCAAAAACGTAGTATTAGTATTTCAATAAAAATTACTGAAAGTGCGAAAATAATAAATAGCTTCCATAAATCACTTTCTTTTTGCAAAGCATTAATAATTTCCGTGTATTTTGGATCGGAAATGTTCAATATAGTGACATTTCTTAGACCTGATTTTTCAAATTGGTCGGTGAGTTCATTTATATCAAAATAATGCATTTCCGATTCGTCTCGGTTAAAATTAAATGCAACTACTGCAATTGCTGAATCTGATATCATTACTTTGTAGTAACCATTTTGAAGATCTATATCGTCGAGTGATAATACTAATTTTCCATTATTATGTTTCTGACTTGGAATTATGTAATGTTGTGATTGTAACGAAGAAAAGGAAAATGGTGTTTCGGATACTATATCGTTATCAATATTTAGATTGATATTATTATCTTTACCTAGAGTGTAAAATAGTTTTTGTACTAAACTTCCCTTGGAGGCCACACCATGCATAACAGGTATGAAAAGTAGGTGGGAAGCAAAATTTCCATAGCTTCCATCTAACCCTACAGACAGGATATAAAGCTGCCCTGATCCAATATTCTTCTTCGAAAGAAAATCATCACCTGAGAGTAGGCTCACCAGTGTTTCGACTCCCGAAGTGCTGGGAAACTTAAAAACATAATGCTGTCTAACAATTGGTAGATCAGCGTTTTGAGGTACTTTAGTAATAGATTCTGAAAACAAATTATTTGACAGTTTTAATCGGGTTACACGAGTTTCTGTAGTGTCAAATCGAACTACCTCACCTGCATTCATTTCATTTAGAAAAATGGAGATGTCGTTTGAAGTTTCTTTTTTTGAGGGTATAAATAGTAGATTACCACCATCAGTAATATATTGTTTTGCATGACTAGCCAAACCTGATGAAATTTCAGGTATTCCATTTAATATTATCAAATCAAAATTTTTAAGTTTTCCAAAGTCAATGGTTCGATAATTCATCTCAGAAATTTTGAAAATATCATCAGAGCTATAAAATTTTTCGAGAAAGTTATTGTTATCATCAAAACCAATTATTAGTACTTCAATGTTCTGTTTTACTTCGAAGGCAAAATACATGTGGTCGTCGAAAGTTATTGGAAAATCCTCGATTTCAATTTGTCCATAATGCCAACCTGATTTTGAGACTGTAAAGTTGAGATTCACCTGTTTTGAGGATCCGGCTTTCAAATCAACTCCTGCAACAGCTTTTTGTTGATCGTTGATCAATAATTTAAGTGGAACTTTTTCATAATCAGTATCTGAATCGTTTTTTATCCATACAGTGAGTCCGATTACTTTTTCTTTCATTAGGTCGGGATTGTCGATATGACAGCTATCTATATAGATATTTTTGTTTTGAAGATGCTGAAAAGGAATTATAAAATAATTATTAATACTATCTTCTTGTAGAGAAGAGATATCAGTCGTATATGCCTGGTAGTCAGAAAACAAATAAGTATCGCAATTTTGTAGTTCACTATTTTTAAGAATTCTGTCGCGCATTATAGCTACCTGTGATAATTTTTTCGAATTGGAAGAAATTTGAAGTTTTTCTAATTCTGATGTAGCTGCTTCTTTGTTATGTATTCTGTTTAGTTCTCCATTGTTAGTATTTGATAATACAATAAAGTTTGTGTTGTCAGGAGACTCCTCAACCACTTGTAATGCATAATGTCTTGCATTCTCAAAAAGTCTTCCATTTTGCCCTTCAGCCATCATGCTAAACGAATTATCCACATAAAGAGCAACTGTAGGTGTGGCTGTAGATAGTTTATCCTCTTTAAGTTCAGGACCGGCAAGTGCCAGAATGATAAATAAAATGGCAAGCATCCTCAGTAACAGAACAATATAATGTTTAAGTTTTTGCTCCTTTCGGGTATGGGTAGCTATAGTTTTGAGTCTTGATATATCGCTGAAATATAATTTTTTATGCTTTCTGAAATTAAACAGATGTATAATCACAGGTATGGAAAGCGCAAATAAACCATACAAGAATTCAGGACGTAAAAAAATCATAGGTGTAATATAATGGTTGATGTGGTTATCAGGATGTCTTATTGGATTGAAAACCCGATATTCAACAACATTTCGTTATTCTTCAACAATAACTATTTTTTCAATTTTATCTCCCTCACTGATATTATCAATAACATCTAAACCTTCATAAACTTTTCCAAAACAGGTATGATTGCGGTCTAAATGGGCGGTGTTATCTCTGGAATGACAGATGAAAAATTGTGAACCTCCTGTGTTTCTTCCTGCATGGGCCATTGATAGAACACCTCTGTCATGATATTGATTATCACCATCAAGTTCACAATCAATTGAGTATCCAGGACCACCAGCTCCAGTACCATCAGGGCAACCTCCCTGAACTACAAAATTTGGTATCACACGATGAAAATTTAGACCATCATAGTAACCTTTTTCTGCAAGTCCAACAAAATTATCAACTGTATTAGGAGCATCAGCTTCATAAAAATTAACTTTCATTATACCTTTTGCGGTATGTATTTCGGCATGTTTCATATTAGTGTTTTGATTAATTAAATTTGAAGTTACAAAAGTACAATCTTTATTATTATTTTTATGGAGAAATGGATAATTGGATAATCAAGTATGAATTTTCACTAATTACCAAAGACCAATAACTAAAACCAAAAATTATGAATAATAGAAGAGTAGTAATAGTAACAGGGGCTTATG
The DNA here is from genome assembly GCA_002686705.1 of Bacteroidota bacterium. The sequence continues at coordinate 3,725 of NYYH01000003.1, read as the reverse complement.
GCAAAATAGGGAAAGCTATTGCTGAATCAATTGCCACTAATCATCAATATGAAGTAGTACTAATTGGTAGAGATGAGAATAAATTAATTAGTGCTGTATCTGATATTAAAAGTAGTACCTCAAACTCATTTGTTCGCTACGAAGTCGTTGATCTATCCAGGAAGGATTCGATTGCAAAGTTAGCTGCCGAGTGGGAGGGACCTCTTCATGTTCTGGTTAACAACGCAGGTACTACTCCTCGCCAACGTCAGGAAACCCAAGAGGGCATTGAAATGCAGTTTGCTACAAATGTGCTTGGCTATATGTGGATGATAGAGTTTATGAGCAAATTTATGCATGATGTTAAAGATGCTCGTATTGTTAATGTGGCAAGTTATTGGGCCGGAGGTCTTGATTTGGATGATGTTGAATTTAAAAATAGGACGTATAATAATGACACAGCTTACAGGCAATCGAAACAAGCTAATCGTATGTTGTCGACCTATTTTGCCAGTGCTTTATCAAAATATAAAATTAACGTAGTTGCCTGTCACCCAGGAGATGTTAACTCAAAACTTAGTAACAACTTAGGTTATGGTGGGCATGAGTCACCAGCGCAAGGTGCTTCAACTCCGGTTTGGCTTGCGATTTCAGATGAAGCATCTGGTTATTCAGGAAAATACTTTGAGCATAAACAGCTTGTAACTTGTGGTTTTTCAACTAACCAACAGCAGCTGGATAGACTATATGAGCTATGTTCTGGATATTAGTCAATCATCTTTATAAAATCTTATTTTAGTTTCTTCAATCTCTTACGCTGTCTCCAAATAATATAAATTAACGCCACAAAAACAATCAGTACCAAAGGTGCAATTAACCTTGTACGGGCAGTCCAATTTATATCCTTATTTAGTAATTTGGCATGCTCTTCATCAGAATGTGGAACCATATCAAGCAAGTTACCAGTGGCAGTTATCATACTTATGGCAATATCCCCATCAGGTAAGTCCTGATGGCAGGCAATACATGTTCCTACACGCTCCATATGCTCTCTCATATCTTGAGTTAATGGACCAGAAATTGGCCAATGGTGCCCTACCGTTTGTAATTGCTCTCCATCTCTTGTAACTACCTGCGACAAATCCATTGGTAAGTTAGGAATAGCACCCATCTGTGGTTGACTATTCTTGCTCAACTGCTGACCAGTAGCATCTTGAATATCATTATAACGTGGTTTCTGGTAGCCCAACATATATTCGCCATCACCAATACCATAACCAAGTGCTTTTGGACTGGCATGACACGAAACACATGTTCGAGCTTTTGCCGTAGTTGTATGTGGCGCTGTTGGTGACATGTCGATGCCGCGTTGACCTTTCTCTCCACTATTTTCTAAAAATGGAGGAGTATCCCAAATTTTATTGGATACTAATACTTCTCCATCGGGGCCAATTACAGTTGTTATTTGTTGACATCCTGGAATAATAGGTGTTACCTTGCCTTCACCATTAATTCCAAGAACAGGGTCTTCCCAAATAACCTGTGTTCTGCTCTCGCTTAATTTCCCAGGTTGTAGTATCATTTCTCCAATACTTTCCATGGTTTCCCCATTGGCGAAGTGTAATTTACCCGAAGCAATCCAGTCAATAGTTTGTGAACCTTCAGAATAATCAACTCTAATATGACAGCCATAACATTGTGGTGCCCATGAAGAATGACAAGTATAGCATTCCATTTTTTCCATGTGTACAGGAATTTGTGCCATTGATACCATAGCCTCTGCCGGATTTTTCCATGAATTTTCTTTGGCCATGTTTTTCAACACGGGGCTCTTAAAATCAGAACCACTCGCAGAATGTACAATAACATCATTTCCGCGTCTGATTACGTTTCCAAATGGATTGCCTCTGGCAGTTAATAAATAGCCATCTTCATATTCATATATTGTGGAGAAATCTTTTTGAAAGTCAAGTAGATTTTTTGTTAACCCTCTTGGTTCAGTATAAGGAACTAATCCATATTCATCCTGATAACCCAAGGGTAGTTCCCACGGGTACTTTTCAATAGTTCCATGACAGTCAGCACATTCAACTTCAACTTCTGCTAATGTTGTTGTAGCGAGATTTCCATTACCGTGTTGAGATAAGCTGGTATGACAATCTTGACAAAGCATACCACTTTCTTCACCACTCAAACTTGTGGCACGATGATGAGCATCATCTTCAATATATTGATAACGTTTCCCATGCAACTTTAGCTGTGGCGAGCCGTCAGCCTGCCAAGGTGTTTCATATGGAGATTCAATTAATCCAAGGTATGAAACGCCAATTCGTTTACCTCTGTTGTGGCATGATGTACATGTTTCAGAAGGTATGCCTGAGTACGTAATGTCATTTACTTGTACTTTGGCCTTACGGGATGATTGAATAGAATGCACCAATAAATGACCTGCTTTATCTTTTGGGATTGAGGGATCATTACCATTATATAAGCCTTCATCTGAATATGGAATATGGCAAGCGGCACATCCCATCCCACGATAATCGCCCCGGCGTTGTCTGCCTCGTACACCTACATGACAACTTTGACAATCACCCCTGAGGTAAGTAAAAACAGCCTGCTCAGGGTATTGAGCGATGGAGTCAATATTGGCTTTCGGTAATTCCTGTAGAGAAGTAACATATACATTAGGAAATTCATCCTGAAGGCGAATCATATATTTTTTGTATTCATCAGTTCCCCATCGAGGTACAGGTCCGTCAGGATCATCTATATCATAATTTCCGTAAAGACTATGATATCCATCCGGGGCTCCCCAACCCCAAATTCCACCCTGAATTTTACCAGCCTCTGTCTCCATTAGATTACGGTGGATATTATAACTATAGTCTTCATGACATTTTCCACAGGTTCGATCTAATGTCCATAATGATCCAGGATGTATGATCATATCTTTATGAGCAATATCTTTATTTTTTTCTTCAGCAGGATTTCCATAATGACATATAACACAGCCATTTGGATCATTCATCTTGATACCTTCCTTGTAAATTTCTTGCATCATTTCTGAATTATGATCACGAATGGGTTCAATACCTTGATGACAAGCAAGGCAAGCTTTGTTAGGTTCTGGAAAAGTAGTTAGAAGAATTTGAGAAAAGTTTTCAAATGATAAAAAAACAAATATAGTGATGCAAATTATTTTCATGCTTGTTTCGTGTAACCTTTTAATAGAGATCAAAGGTAAAGTAATTCAAATAACCCACGAGAACGTTTATAGTTTTTTACTGTTAAGAGCTGAAAAGATGAAAGCTCAAAAGACGAATGATTTTGGATCTTGATAATTTCTGTTCATTATCGCGGTGAGAATATTAAATAGTTGGTTTATAGATTAAACATTTTATCAATAATTGCATTGTATAAATAACAGATTATCAGTGCGAAGAGATATTTTTCTATAAATTCACACTCAACGTTAAAGGATATATAAAATATATTATTTTTGCCCCCGGAGAGTTGGCAGAGTGGTCGAATGCGGTGGTCTTGAAAACCATTGACCCTTCGCGGGGTCCAGGGGTTCGAATCCCTTACTCTCCGCATAAGGAAACCCACAACGAAAGTTGTGGGTTTTTGTTTTTCTGAAGCGTGGCAAACTTGTTTGCTAAAGCGAAATGAAAAATAAAAACACAAATTCTCGCTAGAGGATTGGGTTTCTATGCATGCCAAGGATCTCCATATTGGGATCA
>NYYH01000002.1 GCA_002686705.1 Bacteroidota bacterium | reverse complement strand
TAATAATAATTTAATAATATCCAAAAACATAGCACAGTAGATCATGATTACCTTGCTGATGGTTTCTGGGCAATGAGCCGTGATGAAGAATTGCCAAACGAAGAACTTACAGCATCAATTCTCTATAGGATGTCTGATGTTACTGATAGTATTATACCAAACATCAGTGATACTCTTATGGGGCAAGCACGCACTGCTGCAATTCGAAAAATTACATCACGTATGAAGAGTAGTGCGGCAGAAGATGGAAAATATAATGTTGTTATTAAGAGTTTCTTCAGTGGTAATGAGTACTATATGTTTGTTTACGAAACATATAAAGATGTTCGCCTTGTAGGAGCACCACCTTCATCAATTGGAAAGTTCGGTGGTGACACCGATAACTGGATGTGGCCACGTCACACCGGTGACTTTAGCATATTCCGCATATATACTGCACCTGATGGAAGTCCGGCTGAATACAGTGAAGAAAATATACCGCTTGTACCAAAACACTTCCTGCCTATATCTCTCGACCCTGTTAAGATGGATGATTTTGCAATGATATGGGGATTTCCTGGAGGTACCGAGCGGAACCTAACGTCATCCGGTATTGATTTTAAGGTTGAAAACTTCTACCCTCCTATTATTGAAGTTTTTGGCAAAAAACTGGAAGTATGGAAAGAACACATGAGTAAGGATCAGGAAGTTAGGATTAAATATGCATCCGATTATGCCAGTATTGCTAATATGTGGAAATATTTTATCGGACAAAACAAAGGTATTAAAGATCTTGATGTTGGTGGTTCTAAAAAAGCATATGAAAAAGAATTTATGGCATGGGTTGAACAAGATTCTGAAAGAAAAGAAAAATATGGTGAGGTATTATCTATTATCGATAATGCTAATACGGAAAAAGCAAATGGATATTCTACCCTTATTTATGCGAGTATAAGTGGGGTTAGTGGCGCTGATATAATTGGGTATGCAAGCGATTTTTCAGCTCTCCAGTCATTTATGGAACAATATAAAGAGGAAAAGGACAAGAAGAAAAAAGAGAAAAAACAAAAGCAAATCGATAATGAAATTGAAAAACTCAAAAACAATGTTTCTGAGCAATTTAAAAATTACGACATGGCAACTGACGAAGATGTTTTCGCTGCTATGATGGATATGTATTGCAGAATATGTATACTCTAAATCGAACTTTTCAAGTGCAGAAAAAGTTATGGCATTCCTTGATAATCCTTCACTAAAAGCCCTTGATAAAGATCCCGCTTTCAAACTATCGTCCGAATTTATGGCTTCACTTATGGAAGCTTCATCAAATATAAAAAGAGGCGGAGACGAGTTGAGAGTTGCCAATACTCTTTTAATTGAAGGTAAACGAGAAATGCAACCTAACAAAAGTTTCTACCCTGATGCAAATTCAACCCTTAGGTTTTCATATGGAAAAGTAATGGATTATTATCCCGCTGATGCTATTCATTTTGACTATATAACACACCTTAGCGGTGTAATTGAAAAAGAAGATCCTGACAACGACGAATTTATTGTTCATGAAAAACTAATTGAATTGTACGAAGCAAAAGATTACGGACAATATGGACAAGATGGTAAGATGATCGTATGCTTTTTAACTAATAACGATATGACGGGCGGAAATTCAGGTTCGCCGGTTGTGAATGGTAAAGGTGAGCTATTAGGTCTTGCATTTGATGGCAATTGGGAAGCTATGAGCAGCGATATTGCTTTTGCCCCAAACTTGCAGAGAACAATTGTTGTTGATATACATTACGTACTTTTCATTATTGATAAATTCGCCGGTGCTAAAAACATTATTGATGAGCTTACAATTGTTAAAACTTCTCCTCCTTCGCCAGCTCCACAACCTATTGAACCCCCGGTTCCGGTAGCAGTAGAAGTTGAAGTGACTACGAATTAAGTTTATATTTTCTAGAATGCTGAGCCATTCAAGTATGAATGCTTGAAATAGAATTATAGAGCCATCTGAAATAAAAAACGGGATCAGTTAATCCAACTAATCCCGTTTTTTATTCTTGTAATATTAATTATTTCACAACCACCTTATATCTAAAACTATTAGAATTTTCTGTGATATTTAATAAGTAAATACCATCCGAAATACCATCCAGATTAATCTGATGTTTATTAACTCCCAGCGTTGTAAAATATCTTTCTTGCAATATTATTCTACCTGATATATCTGCAAGTGTTAAATCAAGATTAGTATTTTTCATTGTACTAAAAGATATGTTTATTTGATTATCTGCAGGATTAGGATATATGTTGATTTTACCAACTACAAATAAATCATCAACAGTACTATTATCAATTACCGTGAAATATACTTTTGCAGTCGCAAAAAGTGTTGGTTCTGCCTGGTATGCAATCTTGTATGTAACAGAATCTGTACCATAGAATCCTTCACTTGGTTGATACCTAATTACATTCGGACTGGCGTAAGGGATAAAAGAGACTCCATTTGTGGCATGTGTTTCAATACTTAATGAAACAGGAGCAATAAACGCGTCATTATTCAACACCTCAACTGTAACCAATTGGTTAATCATGGTTTCAGCATTGTCGTTAACAGCTGATGGAGGATCCGTTAGTTCGTCCAGAACTCCATGATTATCAACAAAACGCTTAACAAATTGCTGGTAATAAATATTAGCCATTGTTGCATCATGGATAATCAACGTATTTTCATCATTATCATTATCTGCGGCAGCACTCCAATTGTGAGAACCTGTAAAAATCATAGGATCGGAAGAAGGTGCACCTTGATCTATAATCATATATTTATGATGCATTATCCCCGGTGAAACATCATCAAATGTATAATGTGTTGTCAAAGAAGCTTCTAGCATCTCATTTACGGTTGAGTTGTTATTTCCTTCAGCATTCGTTATCATATTTACTGCAACACCTGCTGACTTGCGGTCAACTATGTCATCTGCAATTACAATTCGTGTTATGAGCATAGTTGCAATGCTTAAATCGTTATCTGAAGAATTGATTACTTGCACAATCTTGCCATTTACGCCACCAGTCGGACTAAAGTAACATTCAACACGTTTGCCATCTATAATGAATTCGTGTGGTGTATTGTTTCTTTTTGTCGATCCAAAGCGAGCATTTGCAGCATTGGGTTCCTCACCATGAGAACCCCACATTTCCTCAAATTCAATTTGGTATGAACGTGCCAAACTTTGATCCTGTACAATGATTACATTGTTAGCGTCAAGATTAATTTGACCGTTGGTGAAGTTGGTTGAGCCAGTCCATACAAGTGGTTCGTCAGGATCTTCTGATTGTGCATCAAAAACAATAAATTTATTATGCATAATACCAGTGCGTTGAGAATCATCCGGACCAATAAGTACATTAACAGCTGAGCCAATTAGCTCGTCAATCCCTAAATTTGCGGTAGTTCCACAACCAATCACCCGAACACGAACACCCCTATTAGCAGCAGCTTTTAATGCATCACTAATGTTACTGATACCGCTATTATTAAAATTGTAAATAGTAAAATCGATGGTGTACTTTGCACGATTAATATAACTTATCAAAGTGTCGTCCATGGTTTCTGGAAGATATATTGCATCAACTCCGGTAGAATAAGAAACATCAACAGGGCTATTAAAATATGCTTTCATATCGCCTGATGAATTTGAAATAGTGGCGAAGGGAACTATTGCCGATTTAGCAGTATCAGAACCACTAATCGAAAAAGCCTGTACCCATGTAATTTCACCAGCATTTAAACCTGTTATGCCAATATGATGAGCACTTGGAGTGCCAGGTAAAGAAATAAGGTTGGATGTTACGGATTCTTCTGTTGGACCATAATACATTTCCGTTGTTCCATCAATATTTGTAATCCATTCAAAATCAAGCGTGTTGTGTGTAAAATTAGTATTTGATAAAGCATCAATAAAATAGATAGAACTTGGTATGAATATGTCATTCAAATCGCGGGGCAATACCTGATAGCCTTCGTTGGGATTGCTAAAATCAAATTGAGAGCAGATGGCTGTTAATTCAATCGGTGTACTCGGTATAATCGTTCCAACAAGATCCTGTCCGTTTTTAACATAAATATAGCCCGTTTCACCGTTAGCAGTAAATGTGTATAAATTATTTCCTGTAAAATCTTGTCCACCATCATTAAAAATGACATCGTTAATTTTAACCAACTGAGCTTCATAAGGTTCTGAAAGTTGTATTGGTGTCAATAAAATTGGATCCGGCAACGTGTTACCACTAGAATAAACAGTTACATCAATTATTGGATCGAGTTCCAAAAGTTGATTATATAGTTTAAGGGTTCCTGTAACCGAAATTGAATCTCCTCGGTTAACAACTCCCATCGCTGATCCGTAAGCAGCAATTCCAGCAGTAGCATCCTGTATATATCTAATTATTCCTAACTCCGAACCATTAGTTGCAATCCCTTTTATTGTAACAACTGTACCAATTGGCATTCCGCGTGCTTCAAGAATATTGTTCTGGGCATAACAGATTGAGAAAATGCCCGTGATTATTAAGGTTGTGATAATTATTTTTTTCATTTTATAAAGATTGATTACGATTAGTTAAATGCAATTAATAATAGTGTTAGTAACATTATATCATTTATTGTTGTCTACGCAAAGGCAAAACATATTGTTCTATTTATTATTTGTATTTTGATTTCAAATAACAACCCTATGATTGATTTTTGATCTATCTAGTTGCTTAAGATAGTTTTTAATCATGTGTTTTTAATAAATTTTAACTTCTATTAGAAAGTTATACTTAATGAAACATTAAACCTTCTCCCCATTCCCATAAATACAGTAGCTGAATTTGCATCAAAACTAGTAGATGGTATTGCAGCATATGTATCATTATTTTGAGCATCTGTTATAAAAACACCATCCAGTGCGTTAATGATACTGCCACGAATTTGAAAACCAAAGTTTTTAATCCTCCAATAATAACCTGCATGAAAATCCACCATGTAGTAGTTTGGAATTTTCCATGACTGGCGCGGATTTCCATTTTCATCAAATGCATATGCACTATTTGGGTCTGATGGGTTGTAATCCATTGGATTAAACTCCGCATAATGCTTTCCAAACCAAGTAAATGAGCCGGATGTATATAACCCGTTTGTGATTTGCCACCTTAGACTCTCTCTATTTTGAAATTGAGCAGCATCACCAACATATAGCCCTTTGGCATCAAATGGTCTTTTACCAACAAACACCCCATTATCATCGTATAAGATGGCAGTATCAGCAGATGTCCATTTCCAATCACCCAATGATAGTAAACTCTCAAACATGAGGTTATCGGTTATTCTGAAAGCAAATTCAAATTCAACACCCATATGCAAAGCATTCATGTCATTTATGTTTATTGTCAATCTCTTAGTGAGGTCACTTGGATCTGGCATGGTTTGTCTTCTGTCGCTTGGTTTGTTCTCCCAAACTGTATAATAAGCATTAGCATTGAAAGTAAAACGGGGTTTAACATAACTAAACCCAAGTTCAATTGCCTTTACTTTTTCATTCTTAATCTCTAGGTATAACTTATTGCTTCTATCGAAAACATTCTGAAATCTTTGTGCTTTCGACAAATATCCTAAATTCATGAATACATTCATAGTTTCGCTGATGTTATAGTTAGCTCCACCTTTAACAGTAAAACCAGGTATGTATTTCCAGTCTGTTTCATTTACACTTCCATCTTCAAATTGAGGGATAAAGTAGTCGATTCTTTTAAATCCTGACAATGATCCTGTAACATTAATAAAAGATGTAAGATTTCCGCTTTTGTATTTCAGTTGCGCAAACAAACCTCCCCAACGAACTAAAGCATCATTATAATAACCTATCTTATCGCCAACATACTTTTTTGTATTGTTATCTTCATTTTTATTACCATCATCTCTAAAGAATCTTCCACCAAATAAATCCTCAACTTCACGATAATGTTCCCCCTTATACGTTCTTAAATCAACACCACCCGAGAGAGAAAAAGATTCATCTATTATATAATCGAATGTTGAAAGTAATCCTAACCAAAAATGATTATTTACTGCATTACGCATAATCTCAAATGATTGAAGAGAATCGTTGAAGCCATATATATTTGCATTTGTGTTGTATGGAACTTGAAGGTTCTGCTGGTTTGTTTTAAGGTCGAGCTGTGGTGTGGTAGAAAATGACTTCCCTCCACCAGAACCAATAGAAAGATACAATACATTTGATATGTACAAGTTACTATTAACACTCCAAAAGTCGCGAAGACTAAAAATTGGTTTATGATAGTAATTGCTGGCTGTGCTGGTTGCAACAGTATCAGGGTATATTACGCTAGAATTATCTATGTAAGCGCGACTTAAATAACCCCAATTTGGATTGTAACGTAAACCCATATTAACAGGTACATTTTCCATTCTTAAAGTATCGATTAAGCCAGTTCTCATTCCTGATTTAACAGCATAAGCACTATCAAACATTGAAATATTTTTTTTATACCTTCTCTGTCCATGTTTTTGTGGAGCGCCCATTACTGATAAACTAATAAGGTGCTTTCCAAACTCCTTATCAACACGTAAAAAATAAAACCAGCCCTCAGTAAAAGTTTGATCAACCCAACCATTACCTCTTTTATAGGAACCTGCAAAAGTTACTCCCCATCCGTTTTTAAGTCTTCCTGTAGTCAATCCCACTGAGGTTCTTAAGAAACCAGCTGTACCAACCTCTTGTTTAACACTTATGCTTTTTTGGTTTTCAATACCTTTTGTTGTAATGTTAATTGTTCCACCAACTGCCGGAATTGCCAACTTTGACATACCAAGTCCTCTTTGTATTTGTGTTCCTCGCAGTACGGCATCAAGTCCAAACCAGTTAGACCAATATACCCAACCATTCTCCATATCGTTAACAGGAATTCCATCTAACATTACTGCAACATTTCGTTGGTTAAAACCTCTTATATTTATCCGAGCATCACCGTCGCCACCCCCTGATGGTGTTGCATAAACACCTGGAGTTGAATTGAGTATAAGAGGAATATCTTGGGCAGCAAGTTGTTCTGCTATTTTTGTGGCGGATATGTTTGAAAAAGCGACAGGTGTTTCTCTTGTTTGAGCAAGATCACCAATAACCTCAATTTCATCTAAAGTAATAGTAGTTAATGCAAAATTAATAAATAGGTTTTTATCGTCTACCGAAATATGTTTCTTTTGAGCGATGAAACCAATATAAGAAATTTCAAGATCATACTCTCCCGGATCAAGCTTTAAAATAAAAACTCCTTCAACATTTGTAATAACACCTAATCCAGGACCATAAACAACGTTAACACCAATCAAAGGTTCGCCAATTACTTTATCAGTTACAATACCACTTACAGTTTTTTGTTGTGCTGTTGTAAATAATGAAAAAGTAATTAATGCCAGTAATACAAATATTTTTTTGCTCATTAAAGTGGATTTTGGACAAACTAAAAAATCCACTAAGGCCATAAATATTGTCATCTAAATCCTTCAAGTGGATAGTAACCTCTTTTGTCTTATTTAAGTAATAGTTTTTTGGTTTGGGCTCTTCCTGTCTCAAATTTAACAGTTACAAAAAGTAATCCAGTGATTTTATTATCTAAAGTAATTTTCTTAGAGTATGTATTTGGGTCACTTGCAATTCTTTCAGTAACTCTTCCAGAAAGATCAAACATTTCAATAGATACTATTGGTTCACTGGCCTCGACGGTAAAGCTATTATCCAGCGCTGGATTTGGGTAAATTTCTACATTAACAATAGCTTGATTTTCTTTAATGCCAAATGTTGTACAATTACAGTTATGAAATCCTAGAGAATCGAAAGTATTTATGGGTATTGAATCCCATTGCTGAAAAACCATAAAAGGGTCCGGGTTTTCAGTAACCCCAAAAGAAATATCAGGTTTTCTGATTAAAGTGTGGTTTCTTGTCCATGACAACCAAAAGAGTGGCCCAACTCCATAATCCACTATAGTATAATCTTCAGGGATTCCCTGATTATTCCATGTAATAGTTGTATCTGTAATATTAGTCCATCCATTATCGGTATCTGGTGGTCCAATTTTAGCAAAAAGATCAATGATTTGACCTGCTATTGTTTCAAGTGTAACAGCATCGTTTCCATTAAAATACATCATTTTGTTAATATTATAAACAGGACATAAAAAAATATCAGCCTTTTCTTGTAACGCAGAATCTACAGGTTGTTCAAGACCAGTACCATCAGGGTCGCGTTTGTCTAAAACTACCACAAATGTACTTTTTGGTTCTATGTTTCCTGTTAGGTTAACTGGGTTAGGTTGTGGACTGCCATTAGAATATCTAACTAACTGGTATAAACTTAAATCAATTGCTTCATTTGTCGGATTGTAAATCTCTATGGCTTTATTGTTTCCTGAACCTTCAACATATTCTGTGATAAATAAGTCTGTGCATTCTTGAGCTAACAATCCTGCTCCCATAATTAACGCAAGAATGAATAGTAATGATTTTTTCATCTGTTTAGTATTTTTTATTATTAATACATGATTTATTGTAGCAAATGTAATATTAATTACTGATCTGAAATTTGACAAATCAGTTAATTAATTCACAAAAAATCGATTAAGTCATCCAACTCAATTACTGTAATAATAATCTAAGGTTAGTCACTTTCGTAAGAGTTGTTACCAATTAACATATCAATGTTTGGGTAGTTTAAGTTATATTTGCGACACACAAACTACTAATGAAGTATCAAGTTAAAATAACGGTAACATTATTGATTATAGCCACAATTGCATTGATTTCATCATGTTTTCGTAACTACAAACATTCCAAAGAACGTAACATATATTCTTCGCTTGAAACTCTTTCAAAAGATAAAAAACACTTTGTAGCTGATAGCAATAGTAAATATATTTTTAAAGGCGGAAATTTTCAATCCGGGATTCAAAAAAGAAGCGGTAATTTTTCGGTGATAACAACTCCAAAAAACGCTTTTTCATTATCTATTGGACTACCCAGAATAAAACAAGACAGTTATGTTGAAGCTTCTGTATGGCGAAAAGGTGAATTCGGCCATCTTGTAGCTGTAACCTCTGGACCCACAGCTTATATTTCCACCAGTGATGCTGTTGAAATTGATAATAATGGATGGAGCAAACTAAGTTTACAGTTTTATATGCCACCAGTTAAAGATTTCCAGGAGCTAAAGGTATATGTGTGGAATTCAGGAAAGGATACTGTATTTTTTGATGATATTAGTATTAATGTTATAGATAAAAAAATATTTCCTGCGTTTAGAGAAGATGCACTTCATATTGAGATGGACACATCAGAATATCTTAAACTTATGGATGTGAGAAAACGAGCATTTAATGCTGGTATACTTCAAACTACTGATGACGACTGGATAAAAGGGATGGTTTTTGCAGATGGTGGTCTTATGAAATCGAGCTTACGTCTTAAAGGCGATTGGTTAGATCATCTTCACGGCAACAAATGGTCGTTTAGAGTTAAACTAAAAAAAGGAAATTCATGGAATAACATGCGTGTATTCTCAGTCCAAAACCCAATGGCGCGCCTTGGAGTTAACGAATGGTTCTTCCATAAATTCTTAATAACAGAAGGATTGCTAACCACGAGGTATGGTTTTATCCCAACAACAATAAACGGAGATAATCTTGGTCTATATGCCTGGGAAGAACATTTTACAAAACAATTGGTAGAATCACAAGGCCGCAGAGAAGGCCCAATTGTAAGATTTCAGGAAGACGCACTTTGGGACACACGCGTTTTTGACAAAAATGGAAAAAGAAACAATTTGAAAACTCCAAATTTTGAAACATCTATTATCAAACCCTTTTCTGGCTCGAAGATAATCGCTGACAGCATATTATTTAAGCAGTTTTTAATTGCACAGAATTTAATGTACCAATACAAACACCGCCTCATGCCAGCATCCAAGATATTTAATATCGAAATGCTTGCCAAATATTTTGCCTCGGCTGATGTGTTTCTTACCAGACATAGTACCAAAATGCATAACCAGCGTTTTTATTATAATCCTGTACTCTGTAAGCTTGAACCTATTGCGTATGATTGCTATTCGGATATAGAACGCTATATTAAAAGCACAAATCCGATTTATGGTTACTTACATTATGATGCCATTGGAAGCCTTGATGATGAATACCTTATGGCAAGGGAATTATTTAATGATACTTTATTTACTCCTTTGTATATCAATTATTTGAAAAAATATTCATCAGAAAAATTCTTGGATTCATTATTTGATCATTACAAAAATCAGATTTATTTTTACGATTCATTGATTAGTATTGAATTCCCTGAACAATATTTTTTTCAATATGAAATACTTGAAAATGCAACTAATATAAGAAATGAACTTCCTGCATTTAAAAAGCAGTTCGTTACTATGAAAAAGGAAAACCGGCATTGGAAAAATACATCAAAAACAATCATTAATTACGATACAATCCTAAAAGATTTTATGGCTCCTAACCTTATTACATGCTATAGGCAAAAAGATTACGGAGACTCTTCATACTATAAAATCTATAATTTTTATCCTGATGACATTATTGTTCTTGGTTTGGGCACAGGAGATAAAAGAATCAAAGAAGTTATTGTACCTGTACCAATAGTAAAGGGATTTGCCGATGGAAAATCAGGAACTGTAATGTTTTCTGCCGAAAACGCAAATTTGAATTATTTGTTTTTTAGCATTAAAGACCATAATGAAATTATGACCACTGAAATAATGCTTTGGCCAGAGCCTACTGCCGAGCAAACACCTCTTCAACAAATGCTTACAGCATATCCTTTTCCTGATACAAACATCATAGAAAAAGTAGAAAATGACAAAGTGTGGATTAAGCCTGGAAATGTAACAATGAGTAACACAGTTATTATTCCGATGGGATATCGGGTGTATTTTCATGAAGGCACAACACTCAACATGATAAACAAAGCTGGCTTTATTTCATATTCACCGATTAATATAAACGGCACAAAACAGAAACCAGTAACTATTACATCCACAGACTTTTCCGCCAATGGTTTCACCGTGCTACAAGCTAATGGGATGTCGCAAATAAAAAATACGTCATTTAATAATCTTAACACACTCAACTATAGAGGGTGGACTCTTACAGGAGCTGTTAATTTTTACGAATCGGATGTAACTATTATAAACACTACATTCTACAGGAATCAGTGCGAGGATGCACTTAACATAATACGGAGTAATTTTACATTAGAAAATTCAGTGTTTGATTATATACAAAGCGACGCTTTCGATTCAGACTTTAGCGAAGGAAAAGTACTTGAAACAAAATTTACAAATATTGGAAATGATGCAATCGATTTCTCAGGAAGTCAAATAGTTATTAAAGATGTTGAGATAAATAATGCAAATGACAAAGGAATCAGCGGAGGCGAAAACTCAACACTATTAGTTGAAAACACAACTATCAAAGCAGCAGGCATTGGACTTGCATCCAAAGATTTATCAATCATAGAAGTTAATAACTGTATCATAACAGATTGTAATTATGGTATTGTTTTACTTCAAAAAAAACCTGAGTACGGCCCATCAACATTAATACTTAATAATACGCTGCTTCGTAACTCAAAAACCCGTTCACTTATCGAACTTGGTTCCATAGTAATCGAGAATAGCGATACCATTCGAGGAACACAAAAAAATTGTGCTGAATTATTTTATTAATTGTAAACTCAGTTACTCAACCAATTCAAATATAATCTCTTTTTGCTCGAGCAAAGAAATTGCATGGTTAATCTCTTTCACAAATTCGATAGAATCCTTGCTTATCTTCTTTGCTCGAATATTAGTGTTACAATTCAGTAATACTTTATTCTCACCAATTTGTTTAATCAAAAAGCTAAAGTGACCATACTTATTTGTGATAGTAACTGTGTCTAGAGTGGAGATTATATTAATGGGGTTTTTAAATTCGAGCATATAAGAATAGCTATCAGAGCCAACAAAATCCGGATAATAATCAAGAAACCTGGGTTCATCGCAAATTCCCTGTGAATAAATTATTTTAAACCAATTTCCAGGTTTCAAGACATATTGTTTATTTTCTACTGTAAATAGTTCATTTGCTATATATTCTGCTGTAATTGTGATTTTAAATGGATAATAAATCATAGGATGTTGTGGTTTTATATTCTTTATTTCCACATTATCAGATATTTTCCAAATTGGCACAAGGTATTTTGCATCTATGGTTGAATCAACAGGACCAGAACAATATATACTCCGTGTGAGAGTTGAATATTGCCCAGATAGTATTACCCTTGTTTTGAATTCACCAATGTTATTTTCCAGATCGATGGTCACTTTACTTTGTATCTTGCGATAATTGTCTTTCCAATTACTTGTAGGTGTTTTATATTGTCTAAAATCAGTATTAAAATTTCTTTTCTCTAATTTATTCGGATAATCTGTATAATGTAATAACAACACCGGGATATCCTCATAATAGAAAGGGACTTCCTCGAAATAATAATTATTTTTATCAGATTTTGGAATAACAAAGCCCAGTGTTTTGTCTTTAAGCGCAATAGCAAACAGTAGGTCGTTTTCCTTTACTGTTGGAGTATATTGAGGGCTTATTTCTCCTACCCTCTTATCAATAGGATAAGCAGTGAATATGTCTAATCCTAGCTTAGGAACTATATTCCCATAAATACGTTCAAGATTATTGTCTTTCAACAAACCTGCCCAAAGTTCAAACCCGGCCCTTTGTTTTTTCTGATCTTCATCATGGTTGTACTAATTAATAGCTGGATCATATTTAACACTATCTATCATATATTGTTGAAAGTATCTCATTTGCCCTGTACCTAACTTATCATCTGGAGCTAATGCAACGATTTTATCTGCAACATTCTGGTAACCCCTATTGTTTTTATTCTTGTTTCCTATAACATTATCCCTATTTTCGGCCCAAAGTTCATCTTGTCTTTTACTCGCCTGAAGAAAATATGGGGGAACAAATTCCTGTTTATATGAATTAAAATGAGTATACTCAAAATCATAAGATTGAGGAACAAAAACAAAATGTGGTAACGTCTTATAAGGTTTGCTTCCAGGTTCATCAAGACAACCTGGAAGGTTATTAAAACTCCAATGATAACAGAATTTGTTACCTTCCAAACTCACTTCAGGAATATCATGATTAACAAAAAGGGAATCTACCTCAAGGTCTTGATTATGGCACCAAGATAAACTATATGATTTTTTTGGGTATTTTCCATGGAAAAAAATTCTGTTTGACAATAATCTAATCCAATTGTCCTTAAATGGTATTTCGATCTGATAGGATAACTGTAAAGTATCTCCTACTTGTAAATTTTCAAGAAAGTATTCAAACTGATCTATGTAACCAAAAAAGCCCTTCAAATCAATTACTCTTTTTCTTTTTACGTGTCGAGTTATCCTAACATCATTAGAATTGGGATGGCCACTTATTATATTGGCATTAAAGTATTGAACACTACTTTTTTCGTAATCCCAATCAATATTCCTTACTGATGGAGCGTGATAAATGTATAATTCATCAACCTTCTTTGGTAGTGTAAGAGGCTGAAATTCACTTAATCCATTGGGAGTTTTTATAACAATAGTTAAATTATTCGTTATACTTGCAATCATCAGGTATGTTTTTCTACCTGTAATATTTATCTCCAAATCTTCACTAAGAATAATAAGATCCTCGTGCTCACAAGATAAATCAAACAGGCTGTCTGATACTTGAGAAAATGAGTTGATACTAATTATGATAAAAAAAAGTATAAGACTAATGACCCGGGCTCTATCTGTCATTTTATTTAGGTTATTTGGTTAATAAGTCGATAAAATTAACAAAATATCCTATAAATAATGAAACCGCAACATCGGACTTTCAGTCAAAGATTTATTTAATTGTACAAACTAATAATTGTAATGCTATAGATTGCAATTATAGTGTTGTAAAATTTTAATAATAACAAAGTATACAAGAAAAGTAATACAAAAAAACTTTGCAGGATTGTTCTATTATTTAAAACAAGAAACAACACCTTCTTCAGGATTGAAAATCAAGCAAGATCCCTGCAAAAGTTTGATTTTATTGTTAATAACCTTCTAAAAAATAAATATTATTCGCATTTTATCAGGCAATCTTAATAATAATTTAGCAGAATAACTGTATTAAGTACTTAAATATTAGTAAGATGAAAAAGTTAGTAAGATTATTTATTGGATTATTTTTAATCGGAATTGTACTCACAGGTTGCCAAGAGGCAAAAGAAATTTTAAATGTCAAGTTTAATGCAGATTATCAAACAGAGTTTGATGTGGTTGTACCTCCTTCAAAAGGAACTAACTTCAGCATTAACAGCGTGTTTGCAGTAAATGAAACCATTGATCCTACAAGCAATCCCGACTTCCAGCTTTATATTGACAAGATTCTGGAAATAAGCATTGAGGAAGTTAAAGGTGAGGTTCTAAGTATTAGCAAAAATGTAATACTCGAATCAGCTCTAATAAGTGTTACGAACGAGAATCATAATGCCAGTTGGGAATTTACAAATGAGGCTATCATGGTTGGAACCGTATTAACATTAGACAACAACTCCGGACAATGGGATGCAATCGAGAACATCCTGCTGGACAAAAAAGTTCTTACTGTTTCAGTTTCGGGACAAGTGGACGAAGATGATGTGGAATTTGAAGTCCATTTTTCGCTTAAATCAGATGTTATTGCCAATCCTCTGGATTAAGATGCAATATTTGGTAGTGGAAGAGTCGTTGAAATAATGACCTTGCATAGGTCTTGTTTTTTTATAAATTTGCAATCTCTAATTTTATATCAAAATATCAATCATAATGAATGACAGGTGGGGATTATTTCAAAAATTTCTGATAACTCAGGAGCAACAGGTATCACTGAGCGATTTCTTAATTAATTCGCTAGTCATCATAGTACTTGCAATAATTTTGGAATATACGTATGTAAGAGCTGCACGGACTATATCAAACAGAAAACAGTTTGCCGGTACTTTTTTGCTCATTGCTTTTACAACAATGCTAATTATTTCGATTGTTAAAACATCCTTGGCATTGTCACTCGGACTTGTTGGTGCTTTATCAATTGTTAGGTTTAGAGCTGCCATTAAAGAACCTGAAGAATTATCCTATATCTTTTTTGCTATTGCACTAGGCTTGGGCTTAGGCGCTAACCAAACGATTGTTGTTATTGAAGCTTTCGCCATTGCGATGGTTATTATTTGGGTAAGATATTTTATATCAGGAAAAAGCACTAGGCAGAATCTGTACTTGAACATTTCTGCAAAAGCTGGTGAAGTAGAACTAAAACAGGTTATAGATATTGTTAAACGTGAATTTGGTAAGTTCCATCTAAAAAGGTACGATGAAAGCAACCAGATAATTGAAGCCTCTTTTATGGTTGATTCGCCTAAGCCTGAGAAATTACAGTCTCTTACTGAAAGCTTATCAAAACTAGGTACTGACACACGTGTTTCATTTGTTGAAAGCAAATCTTTTTAATTTGTTCTGCTAAATATCTCACAATTCTTATCTATGTACTTTCCTCCTTTTAATTTTGAAAAAAGTCGTTTTGAGAGAAAGTTTGCTGTTAAGGATATGTACTACCATGAGATTGTGCAACAGATTAGAAATAATAGAGCTGCTTTTTTATCTATCTATCACCCGCGCTATATCAACAATATTTACTTCGATACAAACGACATGGACTTTTATTCTGATAATGTATCTGGGAAAGGGAGTCGTAAAAAAGTCCGAATAAGATGGTACGGCAATTTAATGGGCAATATTTCCCATCCAGTACTTGAATTCAAAATGCGTGAAGGTATGGTAGGAAATAAATTGTCATTTCCGTTAAAATCATTTTCACTTGACGAAAGTTTTACTGGTGACTATATTCAAGATATTCTTCGATTATCAGAGCTACCTGATTGGGTAAATTCAGTAATGTTAATGATAAAACCCGCACTACTAAATTGTTACCACAGACAATATTTCATTAGCTTTAATAATAATCTTCGAGTAACACTCGATAACAAATTAAGTTATTTTAGTATTGGAAATGGAGTTAATAATTTTATTAAAAAGCATACAAACGACGATGTTATTGTAGAACTCAAATACGATAATCAACATGATGGAAAAGATGCCGCTTATGTTACAAACGATCTGCCATTTAGATTAACTAAAAGTTCGAAGTATGTAAATGGGTTTGAGATGTTACACCCAATGGTAACTTAGTATTAATTTTTTTGTCTGACTTGTCAGCTATTCATGAAAATAAATACGTTTTACCCTTCGTGATATCCTACTTAATATTTCATAAGGTATAGTATTTCCAGCTTCAGCTAACTTAGTAACTGAATGCTCATTATTAAAAATAATCACATCTTCATTTTCTTCAGCATCAATACCCGTAAGGTCAACCATACACATATCCATGCAAATGTCACCAATAACAGGAACAGGTTTCCCTTTTACATATAAAGAAGCTTTTCCGTTACCCAACGACCTTAACATGCCATCAGCATAACCTATGGATATAATACCGATCCTGGTATCATCTGGAGCAATCCAACTTCGATTATAACCTACACTCTCTCCCTTTCTAACTAGTTTAATCTGGCCCAATATTGATCTCAATATAAGAACACTCTCCAAGCCTGTCATATTTTTTGTTATGCCATATAATCCTATCCCGATCCTAACCATGTCCATATGACTTTCCGAAAATCGGTTTATGGCTTCTGAGTTAGCTATATGAAACAAGACTTGATGATCAATTTTTTGCTTAAAAAGTTTTTTTATTCCATCTAGTATATCAATCTGTTTTTTAGTAAAGTCATCAAAAGAGGAATTATCGCTAGCTACCAAATGCGAAAAAACTGATTGAATATAAATAAGCGGATTATCGCTAAGTCTATTTAACAACTCTGGCACATCTGATTGCATAAATCCAAGGCGATGCATACCAGTATCAATCTTAATATGGATTTTAACAGGTTTGTTTTGAGGTAAAGCAATTCTTTTTATAGTCGTTTCCAGGAGACTTAGTGTTCTAAAACTAAAAATTTCCGGTTCAAGCTGATGACGAATCATTGTGTCAAAGGCTTGCTCTTCAGGACTCATAACCATTATTGGCACATTTATACCTGCTTGTCTAAGCTCAATACCTTCATCAGCATAGGCTACAGCAAGATAATCAACATTGTGATATTGAAGTACGTTTGCAATTTCGAGGCTGCCGGCACCATAAGAAAAAGCTTTCACCATTGCCATTATCTTCGTTGTTGGTTTAAGCTTGAGTCTGAATTGGTTGAGGTTATCTATCAAATTGTTTAAGTTTACCTCAAGCACAGTTTCATGAGCTTTCTGTTGTAAAATTCGGCTCAGCTTTTCAAACTCAAACACGCGAGCACCTTTTAGCAGTATTGTTTGATTTACAAAGTTCGCAAATGAATAATTTTTAATAAAATCATCAGTTGTTTCAAAAAAGTACGACTCCATGTCAAACTTATCTGCCTGCTTGCTAATTGAAGATCCAATACCAATGAATTTATGAACATTTTTATTTCTCACCAAATTAGCAACATTAGTATAAAGGTCAATGCTATCTTGCCCGCTTTGCATAATATCTGACAAAACAACTACTTTTTCATGATGATGGTTTTGCTGATTCATAAAGTCAAGGGCTATTGCAAACGAATTAAAATCAGAGTTATAGGCATCATTAATAATTGTGCAATTATTAATTCCCGCTTTTAATTCCAATCGCATAGCAACCGATGCTAATTCAAGCATCCTCGATTTAATAATCTCATTATTGTAACCTAGATAAAGCATTGTTGCCCAACAATGAATAGCATTTTCAATTGATGCTTGATCGGTAAATGGAATAGTGATATCCAATTTTTTGTTGAAACAGAAACCGTGAATAGTTGAGTTTTGGTCTTTAATTACGATTTCACTAATCTCTAAATTGCAGGTACTATCTTTTCCCCAACAAAAAGTAGTGATATTCTCTAATATACCGGATCGAATAACAGCACCATGAACTTCCTTATGATCAATATTATAAATAAGTGTATTTACTTTTTTAAACAGATTTAATTTCTCACCTGTTTTTTGTGTGGTGTTAATGAAATTTTCATTATGTGCCTGACCTATATTAGTAAAGATACCAATATCAGGGTTTATAATCGATTGAAGTTTCTGCATTTCTTCAGGTTCAGAAATTCCAGCTTCAAATATTGCAAGTTCATGTTTTTCGTTCATCTGCCAAACCGAAAGTGGAACACCAATCTGCGAATTGTAACTTTTAGGACTTCTAACTATTTTCTTGTCCTCATTCATCAATTGATAAAGCCATTCTTTAATAACAGTTTTACCATTGCTTCCGGTTATGCCTATTACTGGAACTTTAAATTGCTTTCGATGACTGGCGGTTAATAACTGAAGTGCTGTAAGAGTATTATCAACAACAAAAAAAGAAGTCTCGGGCAGTTTTAAAATTTCATCACTAAGATTACTTACAACAAAATATCTTATACCCTGTTTATGTAAACTCCCGATATAATTATGCCCATCATTTTTATTAGTGACCAACGCAAAAAACAAAGTTGAATGAGCGGTAATAAGTCTTCTGCTATCGATAAGAATATCACTTATAATGATGGAATCAGGTTTAGCAGACACTAACTTTGATTGTATAATCTCCGCTACCTCAAGACCTGTATAATCATTATGTTGCATATGAAATTATTCCTCCGAGGAGTTTACTTCTTTATTATTTTCACCATTCTTCACGTCGTTAAGCAGATTATATCCGAGTGGATTTTTATTCATTTCCGCATATCTCTGACGGTTCTGATAAATATCAACTGCAAGATACATAGCACTTCTAATAGATTCAGGGGAAGCAACATTTCTTCCAGCCATGTTATAAGCAGTACCATGTGCAGGGGAGGTTCGTACATAAGGTAATCCGGCTGTATAATTTACGCCACCTTCAAAGGCGAGAGTTTTAA
Source organism: Bacteroidota bacterium (assembly GCA_002686705.1). The sequence goes on along the minus strand of NYYH01000002.1, from coordinate 25,895 downwards.
AAGGAATTAAACCCTGATCATGATACATGGCCAAAACAGCATCGTATTTAGTGTATTCATTAGCAAAAAAACTGTCGGCGGCAAAAGGACCAAAAACAAGTAGTCCATTTGTCTTTGCTGCAATTATGGCAGGCGATATAATATTTTTGTCTTCCAATCCTATAGTCCCATTTTCACCAGCATGAGGATTTAATCCAAGTACAGCAATTTTTGGTTTTTCGATACCAAAATCTTCTTTAATAGAGTTTTCAAGTACCGTAATCTTACTAAGTATTTTTTCTTCCGACAAAGCATTAGCCACTTCTGCTAAAGGAATATGACCGGTGACAATTCCTATTTTGAGCTTTTCGAAAACCATTAGCATCAGATAATCGTCCGTTTCAAAACTGGAAGCAAGATACTCAGTGTGTCCTGGAAAATTGAACTCATCTGATTGTATATTTTCCTTATTAATTGGAGCTGTTACAACAACATTTATCTGATTGTTTTTCAAATCTGCAATAGCTCTTTCCAGGGCGATATGAGCAAATTTACCTGCGTCAGTACTCGATTTACCATATTCAATTTTAATCTCTTCCTCATTTAAATTTATCAGATTAACCTTATTATTCCTTATTGTTGTCGCATCCCTGGCTGAATTAAAATTAAAATCGTGAAGATTCATATTTTTTCTGTTATACGACATTACCCTTGATAATCCGTATATAACGGGCGTAAAAAAATCCAATATCCGATTATCGGATAGTGCCTTAATTATTACTTCGTAACTTATTCCGTTAAAATCGCCATGAGTAATACCCAATCGGATTTTTCTTTCATGTTCTTGATTGAATTTTTTATGCATTTTCAATTTAGTTTATGCAAAAATAAGATTTTTGCTCTCGTTGTTGAAATAATTTACACTTTTGCAAAATAACCGTTCAGATCATCAAAACATCAATTTATCATGGCAACATCCAATTTTGTTGATTACGTAAAAATATATTGCCGTTCTGGAAATGGGGGTCCAGGATCAGTACATTTCAGACGAGAAAAATATCTTCCAAAGGGTGGACCTGATGGTGGTGATGGAGGAAAAGGAGGTGATATAATCCTACTTGGCAATGCTAATATGTGGACTCTATTACATTTACGATTTACTCGTCACTTAAGGGCTGAGCATGGTAGCAATGGCAGTAAACAAAGAAGTACAGGAGCAGATGGGAAAGACATCATTATTGAAGTTCCACTGGGAACCATTGCTAAAAATCCTGACACTGACGAACTTATGGCTGAAATAACTGAAAACGGACAACAATTGGTGTTGCTTAAGGGTGGCCGTGGTGGTTTAGGCAATGAACATTTTAAAACATCAACCAATCAGGCACCCAGATATGCTCAACCCGGTGAAGAAGGAATAGAACAAAATGTTGTTTTTGAGTTAAAAATACTTGCCGATGTTGGCTTGGTAGGATTTCCGAATGCAGGTAAGTCAACTCTTCTTTCTGTAGTGTCAGCTGCAAAACCAGAAATTGCCGATTATCCTTTTACAACATTACGTCCTAATCTGGGCATTGTTGCTTATCGCGATCAATACTCATTTGTTATGGCCGACATACCTGGGATAATTGAAGGTGCGCATGAAGGTAAAGGGCTTGGCCTAAGGTTTTTGAGACATATTGAAAGAAATTCGATCTTGCTATTTTTAGTGCCTGCTGACAGTGAAGACATAAGCAATGAATACGAGGTATTGCTAAATGAGTTAAATAAATATAATCCAGAATTACTTGATAAAAAGAGAATACTTGCCATAAGTAAAACTGATATGCTTGATCAGGAACTTATAAAAGAAATTAAACCGACACTTCCCGAAGATGTGGAGACTGTATTTATTTCTTCTGTGGCTAATATTGGAATTGTAAAGCTAAAAGACATTATTTGGGAAGCTCTGAAGAGTTAGACTAATTGATTTAGTAGAAAACGGAAGAAGATTATCACAGAATATCTACCATAGCACGTAGCAATCTATACACTCAACTCAATAATCAAGATGAATAATATTAGTCTTTATGGCAAACTTAACAAGATCAACAGTGGTTTTAAGACCTATCTTCTTCATAATGTTAGTTTTATGCGTTTCTACTGTACGAATACTAATAAAAAGTTCATCCGCAATGCTTCTGTTTGAGTTTCCTTCGGCAAAGAGTCTGAAAACTTCCATTTCCCGCACGGAAAGATCTTTTTGTCTATTTTCTTTTTCTCGCTTGTTCAAATTTTTATCGCTTATATAACTGCTTAAGAGTATGTTAGTTATAGTTTTTGCGTAAAACTCATAACCATTTCTTAATGTGTAAATAGCTTCAAGAATTTCAGATCTGTTTGTGTCATAACTTAGATGCCCTTTGGCGCCAGCCTTTATCATCTTAAGCACTTGTTTTTCATCATTAAACATTGACAACACTAACAGTTTAATATTAGGATATTCAAATGCAAGTTGCCTGATATCTTCTACATTTATATCGTCGGGTTTATAAAAAACAGTGATTACAATATTAGGTTGGACGTCGGCAATAACCTCTGCAAATTCTTTAAATGATCTACTTGAGCCGGCAACCATAACATCATCTACATCAGAGAGTAAGGCTGTCAGCGCATCACATATTACAGGGTGTTCATCGATAAGTGAAACTTTAATCATACAGACTTAAATGAAGTAGATTCATAAAAAAAGCGAAAGTACAAAATGTAATCGAGAGTTCTTAGAATTGTAGGCCCGATAGTTTTAAATATTCCTAAAATATTATTCTCAGCTAGTCTATGTATATTTGCGAGTAAATAAGTATCATTATGAAGGAAAGTCAATCATACAAATATGTGAATCTACTTGATGTGATTAGCAACATAAACCGTATAGTTCGACAAAATAAGAGTATAGATGAGACCTTTCTGAAAATTGTTGATGCTATTCATGTGTATAGCAAGCGGTCATCACCAATATCCTTAGCTATTTATTATAATAATGCTGAATATCTCTCAAGGGAATATACTGACGATTTCGTATGTATGGCTAGTAACTTTATTACGAGTTCAGGAAATAAAGGGAAAATAAAAATCTGTTCTAAGCAAAAAGCAAAAAACCAGAGTAGTCTGGAAATGAGTGAGAATGATTATTTCTTAAAAAGTCTTGTTAAAATTATCACACAATATCTAAATGATCTTGAACGGACAGCAGGATTATCCAATCCGATTAATTTAGATACAACAGAAAAAACTAACGGACCAGTCAGCAGCAGGTTCCTTCAAAGGTTTTTAAATAAATACACATATAATCGTGACATTTATCATGATTTAATGCCCTTTAAAGTAAAAGAAATTCTTCTAATCTCAAGTTTATATGATGCTTATGCAATTGAAAGCGAAGGAAGGTTTTCAGAGCATATGTTAGGTCAATACGGTCAGTTAAACCTTACTACTTTTCCCAGGATAACTGGGGCCACTAACCTGAGCCAGGCAATGGAATTACTCAAATATAAACACTTTGAGTTAATAATTTACATGGTTGGTGTTGAGAAAACCACACCACTTATTGTTTGTGAACAAATAAAGAAAACATTTCCTTTTATACCGATATTTCTATTGCTCAACAACAGTGCTGAAACGGATTATTTTAAACGAAAACTTGAAAGTATTACCTATGTTGATATGTTGTTCACTTGGAATGGTGATGCAAACATTTTCTTCTCAATGATAAAATTGTTGGAAGATAAAATAAATGCAGAAAACGACACTCAACTTGGAAGGGTTCGCATTATTCTATTAGTTGAGGACTCGCCCACTTATTACTCAAGATATTTATCGTTTTTGTATAAGGTAGTAATGGAGCAAACAAAAAGAATAATAGATGACGTGAGCACCGACGAATTATATAAAGTATTAAGGATGCGCGCCAGACCAAAAATACTGCTTGCAACCAATTTCGAAGAAGCTACAGACATTATTAAAAAGTATAGAGATTATATTACATGCCTGATAACCGATGTTAAATTTGAACGAAAAGGTAAATTTGACGAAGATGCAGGAATTAAATTGCTTGAATACACTCAGAAGAGACTAAGAAACCTTCCAACTATATTACAATCATCAGATAGCTCATATGCCTCGGTTGCAAAGGATTATCATTCATTATTTATTCACAAGCATTCTGATACACTTTATCAGGATTTTGCACATTTTATAAGAAATTATCTTGGTTTTGGCGATTTTGAATTTAAGGATGGCAAAGGTGAAACTATTGCCGTAGCTTCAAACATGAAAGAATTTGAGAGTTTCCTAAAGAAAATTCCTAGCGAATCATTATTGTATCATGGTAGTAGGGATAATTTCTCAATGTGGCTAATGGCTCGAGGTGAAATAATTGCAGCAAGTATAATAAATTTAAAAAAAGTTGATGATTTTGAAAATGCTAATGAACTGCGTAAAGACTTGCTTAACATGCTTAAGGAATATAGGAACGAGCGTGACTCAGGCAATATTATACCTTATAAGAGCAAAAAGGAAATTACTGAAGAGAATGTTTATACGCTTGCCGGCGGTTCACTTGGAGGCAAAGGTAGAGGTTTAGCATTTATTGACGCATTAATTAACAATTTTGATTTTTCAAAATTTATTCCAGATGTTAAGGTACGCACACCGAAGACTTTTGTAATAGGAACACTAGAATTTGAATCTTTTCTTAAAAACAATAACCTTACACAGGGACTGCTAGACAATAATGACTATGCTGAAATAAAAAAACGTTTCATCGCCGGACAACTATCTGATGAACTTTTAAAAAACCTGTCCGAATTACTTGATGATATTAAAAAGCCTATTGCCGTTAGATCATCAGGCATGTTCGAAGATTCATTAACTCAACCTTTTGCAGGAATATTCGAAACCTATCTATTGCCTAACAGTAACCCGGATATTAATGTGCGCCTTAGTCAGGTCGCAGATGCTATTAAGCTTGTTATGGCCTCTGTTTATTCAGATACCGCTAAAGGTTATGTAAAAGCTATCGACTTTAAAATTGAAGAGGAAAAGATGGCAGTAATAATACAGGAAGTAGTAGGAAATAAATTTGGCAACCTATATTACCCTCATCTAAGTGGTGTTGCTCAATCCTATAACTTTTACCCATTTGCACATATGAAACCTGAAGAAGGATTTGCTATTGCAGCTGTTGGACTTGGTAAATATATTGCTGAAGGGAATAAAGCCTATAGGTTCTCTCCGAAATATCCTACCATCGAAATTAATACTACAAAAAATCAATTGAGGAATTCACAAGTTAAATTCTATGCAGTTGACCTGAAAAAAGAAAACCTTAATCTTCTTGAAGGAGAATTGGCAGGATTATCTGAAAATGACGTTAGTGTGTCGGAAAATCAAGGTACTCTTAAACATCTGGCATCTGTTTATAATCCAGACAATAATACGGTATATCCTGGGATTACTAAACCGGGTCCTCGTATTATTAATTTTGCCAATATTCTCAAATACAACTATATTTCTCTTGCTAAAACAATTGAACTCGTGCTTAGGCTTGGCAGAGATGCAATGGGAACAGCTATTGAAATTGAATATGCTGTTGACCTTACAAAAGACGATGACGGAAAAGCTTCATTTTATATTTTACAGATAAAACCTTTGATACAATATGGCGTCGATTGCAATATCGAATTAGAAAAAATAAATAAGAAATCCATAGTGCTGTACTCCGAGAAAGGAATGGGAAATGGTATAATCGATGATATTACAGATGTAATTTATGCTGATGTTGACAGGTTTGATAAATCGTTTACTGAAGACATGGCCAGAGAAATTGCAGAGATGAATGCATCTATGATCAAGCAAGACAGAAAATATGTGTTAATAGGTCCTGGAAGATGGGGTACTCGCGATAGGTGGATTGGTATTCCTGTCAAGTGGCATATGATATCGAATGCAAAAGTTATTGTGGAATCCAGTCTCGACAAGTTTCCGTTAGATGCCTCATCTGGTTCTCATTTTTTCTATAATGTAACAAGTATGAATGTTGGTTATTTTACTGTTCAACCCGAGCTCCATAAAAGCTATGTTAAATACGATAAATTAAACGATCAACAGATTATAAGGAAAGGGAAATACTTTAACCATGTTAGGTTTAAACAACCTTTAAGCATTAAAATGGATGGCAAGAAGAGGATTTATATGATAAATGAGAATGAGAATAATAAAAAAGAAGAAGAGTAATAATACTCAACAAACAATTTCCAAGCCTAATGCAAATATACTTCTGAGTCAACTACAAATAACTTTCCTGTCAATCAAGTAATTCTTCAATATGAAATGGAGGTTTTTTATTTTGCACTGTCTGAATCCGACTTAAGTATCCGCCAATTATTCCCAGACTAAAAACTATAATACCAGTAGAAAACAATATGGCAACAATAATTGAAGTATACCCTGTAGGTACATCATAAAAAAACTTTTGAATAATAAACTTCAAAGCCAGAATAAAACTCAGTACAGAAATTATCATACCTCCATAAACCATTAATTTTAGTGGAATATTTGTATAATAATATGTGAGATCGGAAGCAAGGTTAAAAAGCTTTCTGGTACTATACCCAGATTTATTATGCTTTCTTTTTTTATGTTCAACATCTGCAAATGAGATGTTTCCTGTATACCATTGTAATACCTCATCTATAAAAATAAAGCTGATATTATGCTCGAGGAGTCTTTTAACAATTTTATGGTTAATGATTCTAAATGATGAACCTTTACCCGTACCCTTCATAAAAAATTTTGATGACTTTTTCGCACTTTTGCTCATCACGTTTCGGGCAAAAATATGCTGCTTTTTTGTGTAAATACCATATGTGACATCACTACGATTATTTTGATAGTTTTCGAATAATTTTTTTATTTCTTCGGGAGGATTTTGTAGATCATCATCAATTGTAATAATCTTATCACCTTTGGTAAACGTAAATCCGCACATAGTGGCATTATGTTGTCCGAAATTCTTATTAAGCTTTATTGCTTTTATTAAGTCAGGAAATTCATGCTTTAGTTTTTTTAGAACATTCCAACTATCATCTCTTCCACCATCTTCAACGAAGATAACCTCAAAGCTACTTCCTAACTCACCAAATACAACGACTAACCTTGAGAATAACTCTTCAAGTGTTTCCTCACTATTGTGAACAGGGACTACAACCGAAAAATCAATCATAATAATATCGATTATTTTATGCAGCTAAGTTAAGATATTTACTGCACTACGCCTCCCATTAAGAGATTTGTACCCGAGATCCATCTTGATTCATCCGATAAAAAGAACACAATGGCATTCGCAATATCTTCTGATTCACCCATACCCATTGGATACTTTTTAATATATCGTTCTAATGACTCGGTCATAAGTTCCATTTGTCCTTCACTTACAGGTTTCTTTATTAATGGGGTATTAACCAAACCAGGTGATAAACAATTCGCCCGAATACCCTTCTTAACCAGTTCTAAAGCAAGTGTTTTTGAGTAGGATTCAATTGCTGATTTTGCACTATTATACAACGCACCCCCAAAATAAGGCATTTGGGTAGCGATTGTTGACATGAAGACTATTGAAGAATGGTCCATCAGTTTTTTAGAAAGGAGTATACTTCCTGTCAGCAAAACCGGAACTTCAAAGTTTATCCGCATCAACATCTCAATATTTTTCTTTCTGATGAACTTTGCTGGTGTGGGTCCAACTATTCCTGCACAATGTACTAATCCATTGATTGCAGATAATTCCGAAACAAAGCTAGATATCTCTTCTTCGTTTTCCAGGTTAGCAACATGCATCTTATGATTTTCTCCGACAAGGCTATTAAACGTATTTGTCAAGCGTTCCTTGTTGCGTCCTGTTATAATTAATGTTCCTCCCTGTTGAGAAATCTTTATAGCAGCCTGTTTTCCAATACCTGATGAAGCACCAGTTACTAGAATGGTTTTATCTGACAGATCACAATAGCTCATATAATTAGTCTTTATAAATAAGTAGCTTCGGACATACAATATTTTCAGTCTCCAAAATTACACTCCCCCAGGATAATCCAACCCCAAATCCCGAAAGAAGTAATGTTAACTTACTGTTTTTAACTTTATCAGCAAGTTCTGTTACAATGGTTAGGGGTATTGAGGCCGAACTCGTATTACCAAAACTCTCTAGAGATGAAGGAACTTTTTCCGGGTCAAGTTTTAGCTGCTTTCTGATGGTTTCATTCATCAGTTTATTAGCCTGATGAAAGACAAAATAATCAATATCATCATTAGATAATTCAAATTCCTGCAATAGCTTATTGATATTTGGTTTAACCTCTCTTAGCGAGAAATTAAAGACCTTGATACCATCTAATGCAATGTTAAAATTGTTCCTAAATATACCATCGCTAATTTTATGATATTCAAAAGAAGTGTTTTTATTTGCAAAATTCCTGATACCCCCATCTGGAATAATAATTGCATCGTAACCACTCCCATCAGTTTGAAGATTGAACATCATCGAGTTAGCATCATTATTCAACTCAACCGCAGTGGCAGTACCTGCATCACCAAAAAGCGGAAACGCACTTTTGTCCTGATAAGATGTGTTTAGAGTGCTGATATCACCTGTTAAAAGTAATCCTTTTTTTATTCTTCCAGTTGCCATCATACTACCAATAACCGACAATCCATAAACATAACCCGAGCAGCCGAGACTGATGTCAAATGCAATACATGTATGAGAAAGGGAAAGTTTTTCCTGCAATAGACCAGCAGTTGCAGGAATTATGTAATCACGCGATTGCGAAATAAATATCAATAGATCTATTTCTGCACGGTTCCAATTAAGATCATTGATCAGATTGTCTGCTGCGATATTACATAAATCAGAAGTAGTGGTTCCTTTTTTGGCGTGTCTCTTTTTTTCTACACCGATTGTTTTGATCAATGTCTCCCGTTCTTTTTCACTAATCCAATCATAATTATTGTTATCAAACTCAGCTTCTGGAACGCAGGCTGATATACCAACAATTTTAATATTTGGAACCTGAAAAATGGCCACTTACTCTGTTTTTTGATACTTTGACTCGACTAGTACGAATAAATCATTTACAGTTACAGATTTGATAAGTTCATCCGCTGTAATTTCAACATCATATTCAACGTTAACATGAGCTAAAAAGATTAACGCATTAATAGAATCCCATGTGAATTTATCTTCTAATATATCATTGAGTGATAAGCTGTTCGGCTGTATATCTTCAAACTCTTCTTCTATCTTTTTTATAAAATCCGTAATGTTCATATTTATTTATTTTTCGGCAAAAATAATCTTTAATTAATAACTTCAAGTTTTTATCAACCATTATAAGCATTTTAAAAACATTCATTCTGATCGTATCCTATTCCTTTTTATTAACTGTAGAATAAATTCCCTTTTTAGCCTTCCCATAATCAGGATGTTTAATATATTTCCATATACGATCTGTTCGATTAACATTCAAAAAGTATTTCCAATATGCTTCTTTTGTCATGCTATCATAATGCCCCATTCCATTGTTAAACTGCCAAACCATAAAACTATTTAAAAACACTAAGAATGCTATAATAGGCACAATGATAATTTTCAACACTTTTTTATCGAAAACCCATGAAAGAAAAGTTGCCAATGGTATTGATAGCAATGCATAAGATTCGATGAACGCACGATTGCCGTAGCCTACATACCACCAACACCACCATGATAGAATGATGTAAGCATTAATGATGGTGAACATTAGTATGGGAATGAAAAACTCCTGATGACGCTTGATCAACATAAATATGCCAACTAGAGCAAAAACAATTACAGGCGTATATGTTAACCAGCCATTTCGATAACTAAATAATCCTCTGTAAATTTGTGGATTACTAAAGAAAAAACCTTCATCAAGGTAGGAGTAATACAAATAGTTTCCGCTAACCGATTTCCAGTAAAGTATCTGTGGTATCCAAATAATAATAGAAAAAAGAAGGAATATCAAAAGTTGTTTATATTCTTTTAAAAAGAAAATTGCTTTATTCTTAGCATCAGTCACGCTAAATATATTATAAAATATGAAGAACAAAATAATTACAATGTTAGATGGCCGTATAAGGGTGATTACCCCTAAAAGTACACCTAAAATTATTGATCTTTTAAAATTGGGTTTTCGATGCCACATTAGGGTGAAATAAATAAAAACTGAATAAAGTGCAAAACTGTATGCATGTGAAACTGGTGCCCTGTAGGTGACATATTGCAACAGGTTTGTTCCAAATACTATTACAATAAGAGTTATGGAAACTGTTATTTGATCAAAATAAATCAACAATAACTTTCTAAGAAACAACAAACCAATAGATAAATAAATAAGACTGCTTATTAACAATGCAAACTGATACGGGATACTAAATCCCGAAGTATCAAGTCCAAACATGTGTGAATAAAAATGACTGACAAAAAAGAATGGACTATAAAGTATTGCCATACCCATGGAATATTTCAAAGCTCGTTTACCAGTAGTCGTTGGATGAGTCCAAATTTTAGGATTGGCTTTTAAATCTATTGTAACCGCTGTGAAATCACTATGTATAAAAGTAATTGGTAAATAACCATAATAACTAAGCACATCGTTAACAAATACCTTGTCGGTGTCTTTATAAAGACCTGTCCTGAATATAATTATGCACAAAGAAATTATTAATACAATGATTGTAGCAAGAGAAATATTTGTCTTTATGAACCTTAATAATCTCTTCATATTTTAAATTAATAAAAAATCTCACCTAGATCCTTCTCCTTACCATATATTGTGCTATCATTAACATTTACCTTACAATTATCTTCAATTAGCATTTCAACTTTTAAATCCAACATAAATGTATTCTTCAGAATCATTATTGATGGTCCGTACTCAGGTTTTTTTTGCAGAAGTACAAGGCCATAGTTACAAGCTATCACTTTCGAATCAATCATCTCAATAATTGACAAATCTTTCGAAGCAACGCCAATATTCGAATTTAGAATTGATGTATTAATAATTGTGAGCTTTGAATTTTCTCCACCGCTAATACCCTTATCTTTTGCGCCATAAACTTCTGAATCTATAATTGTAATTTCACTTCCCGAAAAGTCCATTGCATCATTACTAATGTTGGTATAAAAATTATTCTCAACTATTCCGGTACTAAAATCTGCATCGAATGCATCACTATAAATATTGTTGAATGACGAATTACTAAGTATAAAATCTGATCTTATAATATTTAAAGCATCCTCGCACTGGTTACGATAAAATTTTGTGTTAATAATGGTCACATCCGATTCATAAAAAGTAAGAGCGCCTGTTAACTTCCAGCTGTGGTAATTAAGTGCATATAAATTCTCAAATATTGCATTCTCTATTATCGACATTCCGTCAGCTTGAAGTATGGTAAAACCATTTCCTGAAAAATCAGAAGATGTAATTACCACAGGATCATCTTTTGTACCTTTCATGTGAATTGCTGAATAAGAGATAATCATTGCACTATCTACAAGATTAATTCTTGTGCCCGCTGAAAAATTAACTGTGTATCCACCTGGAATTATAATTGGTTCATCAATTGTAATCATTCCACTTTTAACGTAAATATTATTTCCAGAGATCTTTTCAAAAAATTCATTATTCAGATCAATCTTTTCCCATAATTCCTGTTGAGGAGTGATACCTTTTGGAAATGGCCATGGCATTATTGGAACTGAATAAGTGTCCATCAGTCCTCTAATCATAAAAAACATGTAGTTAGCCGAAGTATCTGCCTTAATATTAAGTATTTGTCCAGTCATACCACTTGAAAAAGCTGACAGTGTTGGCGTATCTATAAAGTAATCCGTAATTAGCTTATTGACCTCTCCTGTTCCTAGAAATACTAATTCACGCGGGAAATAATTATAAATACTCAAACTTGAAGTATCATCATTTTTAGATTCAGTATAAACATTAACGAAAAACTCTGGTGTATTCTCATACACGCTCGAATCACTAAAAACTTCATGAACAACTTTAAAATCAAATTTACCATCACCTAAACTGTCATTAATAATTTCTTTCAACTCCGGTATATAATCCCTGATGGCTTTAGCACTATTAATCAATAGGCTATCATTATAATGATAATACGGAAATTCCAACCTCAATAATGAATCATAATATAATACTTTGGGTTCTGAAGATTTCATAAAGGTTCTGATAAACTCAGGATTACTATATTTAACTAAATAGTGCAAATAACTGTTAAGAAAAAGCGTATCAGCAAATAAATTTAAAATAAGGTGATCCTGGACTATTAAAGGCTCTTTATGTGTAAAAGCTCTGTAGGCCATATTATCATCAATAGTAAGGTTAGGCTCATCATGATCAGTATAACCATCAAACGCTATGGGTTCAAGTTTGCACAGTACGGGATTGTAATACATCCTTTGATTATGCCAAACCATACCATGCCGGGCGTGAGTAAGTTCAAGCATAGCATAGTAACTGGCAATTCTATCAAGATCAAATATTTCAGAAGGTGTTTTTTGCTGATATTTATATTGATTCATGAGTTTTTGAGCATTAAGAAATTGCTTGAAAAGAACAGGATTTTCAACGGTTCTCGTTTTTCCAAATGGTTCGATAGTTGCAGCCTGATAATATGGGAAAGCCGGCCATTTTTTAGCATTAATGTTTATCAATTGAATCTGCCAGAAGGGATCCTCAGAGAATTTCACAATTGGTCCTTCACGACGATTATTCCATTCTGGGAGCTGTTTGGTAAAATGTTCTTCCCAAACATAAATACCTCTTGGTTCATTATTAAATTTCAGTGGGATAAATCCATAACGAGTTGTTAGATTATCATTTTCGCGATATAACCTATGTGTTAGCCACTCCATCAAAAAATTTCTTGACGCCGGTGTTTGCAATGAGAAAGTTCGTAACTGGTTAAAAGTATTTTTCTTTCGCATTTTAACTCGATAGGACCATTTATCGCCCCATAAGTGGTCTAACCAGTCACCTTTAAGTCTTACTCTGGCTTTCCTGGCCTTATCATTATCAACAATAATACTTTTGACCCAATCGTTATCAGATGTTTGTAAAATGCCCTTTTCAAAGGCTCGTTTTCTTTTCTCAATTATTTTCAAATAATCTGAAGAATCAAGCACGATTTCCAATCCTTCAAAATAATTGTAGTCCGGATATTGCTTATTGGGTTTCGGTTCTATTACAAGATCGTCGAAGAACACATCATAGGCACTATTATTCCAAACATATATCTTTAATGTATCACCCTCAAAATCTGGCGGAGTATACACATCAACTTCCAGTTTTTCCCAACCATCATCAGATATTTCAACAGGCGTCTTGGAGGCATAATATAGGATTTCATTATTATTGCCAGTTATAACAAGTACTCCATTTCCATCTTTCGACTTGCGCCAAATGCTAACATTAATGTACTTATCAGGTATATTACATTTTATTATATATTTCAACGCATAAGGGCTCTTTTTAGGAGTTGTAAGAACTGAATATTTTCCTGAATGAGCTTCAAGATTAGTTCTTAACTTTCCACCAGTAAAAAATTCAGCAGAATCGTTGGCAGCAATAAATAAATTTCCTGTTTCTGTAAGTTTCTCAGCATCGCAAATAACTTTTTTATCAAAATGAAAAACAGTATTTCTCACACATGAGGACAACACCATCAAAAAACATAATCCGGTTAATATATTTGTTAGTTTCAGATATTTATTAGAAATAATCACTTCTTAAAAGAGTATTTATCGATAATTTAGCGATGTTACAAAGATATGATTTTGTAACGAGCTAGTATCTATAATTAGAAGTGTCAGTAGTATATTTGACTACATCCTCCATTTAAGGAGAGACTTGGGTAATTTATTGGGAACTTGAACGCTTATTTTATCTTTTTTTATCCCTGGGATAATAATGTTTGAATTGAGGAAAAAGCCGTTGATTTGATGAGTTAATTAACGATTAACTTCATTTTACTTCCTCCGTCAGAAATCACAATGTAAATTCCCTTGTTATATGCAGAGACATTAATTTGATTAGAATTATTACCCTCACCAATAATTTGTCCAAAGATGTTGTAAACTTTGTAGTTAATATTCTTACTCATTGTAACTACGTCACCTGAAACAGGATTTGGATAAAGTACGAACTGATCAACTCCGATCACATCACTAATTCCGTCAGGAATATTTGTTGAGCCTGGTGTAGGTGTATTAAATAATACCCAATTAATATTTCCATCATATTTTCTACCATAAGAAATGTCTGTAGTTTGTTCACCAAAAACTATCTCATCAATAACACTCTGGTTTTCTGTAAAAATGCCAACATCTTCACCATCTTTGCTAAGCTTAAAATTTGTATGAAATTCACCTGCTTCAGGATCACTATCCGCCCAAAACAGCACAAAACCACCTGATCCTAATGTGAAATCCGGCATTAACCATTTGTTCGATGCATCAAGGTTATCAGTTAAGTAAAGATTGCCAAGCCAAATTGCATTATCACTACCATTGTATACCTCAATCCAGTCGTTGTAATTGCCATGTTCATCTGCTATGGTACTTTCATTTGAGGCCATTATTTCGTTGATAAAAAGTAGGGGAGTTTCATCTACAGCATTGATTATGACAGGTTCACAAGGCATTAGATTTGAATTACCATGTGAATCATCTGCAAAAATCTGATAAAGAGTTTCATTATCTTCAATCATTCCTGTTATAGTTGCACCATAAATCATATCTCCGGCAAGGCCATCATTGTGATTTCCATCGTCATACATGATTGTCGAATTCCAATTACTGCCATCTAATGAAAATTCAAGACTCACATTTGCCGGGTTATTCTGAACCTCAATAAATGCAACAACCTGAGCCTCTGTTGGTGAAATTTTTTGATGTTTAATGTACTTTATAACCGGATTCATTTCCGTGTTTTCCAGCTGGTTAATAATTGAACTCATTCTTGTTTGCAGGTAAGGAAACAAACCATAGTCAACATGTCCACCGAGGGCATTGTTGTATGAATTATAAAAGTCATCCATATTGTATCCATAATCTCTTGGATAATAAGAGTCATTTACTAAATACGGAGCAATCATATCTCTACGCTGCTCAATTGCTGTAATCAATGAATCAATATCAAGGGTTTCGGTTACAATTCGGTTCATATAGAATGTGTATTGGTCACGTAATTCCTGATCACTCATCAATCGTTCATATAATGGTCTGTAATTGCTACCATGTTGAGCCCAATCGTACATGTTACGTGTTCCCCAATCACGATTCAACCAATCTATACCAAGTGTGTTGTCATAGTCGTAAGGGATAAACTCGAATTTGTTACTAACTGTGTTATTGTATAGATAAAAGTTGTTTTGATTGTATATATATCCATCCCAATTACCAACGAGTATGTCTGCCGCGATAACTTTTAAATAATCATATGTATTAAAAACTTCATCCAGGTCACATTTCAATTCATTAGATACAGTATTGTTTAGTACATCAATAAAGTTCGCAATATCTGTATAATCATCAGCTTCTTTATTTATTTTTAGATCATATGCTCGCCTGCCATATGGTTCAAACTTATATAGATCAGGATCTTCACCTAAATAATTTAGATCTGCAGGGTATAGGCATTTAAAAAGGTTGCCATCATTGTTTGTGAAACGCGATTTTACAAATTCTTCATCGATGTGTTCTACACTAATATATAAGCCATAATAATCGTTATTGATATATACCTCCACATGATTTGACCTGGGAGCCGGGATGTCTAGTTTCCGAAATATATCCCAGCATACTTTTGATCGTATTACCGATGGATCATTATGTTCTCCATTAAGATTGAGCTTTTCTACTCCAAAATATTTTCCTCCAGAAGTAAATCTATTAAATGAAACTTTGAATGATTTCTTTTGGGAATATCTGGAAGTATTACCCCTTAACCTGAACCCAACAGGTTCGATAGTATCGAGGATTACACCATTGTTAAAAATGAATCTTGCAGTAAATTCTATATCACTTTCCAAATTTTCATTTTGATACAACCAATTCAGTGTATCAGGATTAATCGTGATATCAATTCTTGGAACTGTTGTATCAACAAATAAAGGTCCATTATCCGGAAAAGTTGGTTGGCCTTTAAGAGCTGTTACTCCAACCAATAACAAAAATAATATTATAAACCAGCGCATTACTAACTTGGATTTTAGGTTGTAAAGATAATTAATAACATAAGGGAAACTTTAATATTGGTTACTATTGAACTGCCGTTAATTGACTCACTAGCATGAGTTAGTTGGCACTTTGATGCAAACGTTTGTTAACCTAAACACTAAATTCTGAATCTAACAACAATTCCATCAATCGCTTTTCACGGGTAAGTTTTCTAATGGATGAAAACAAAACAATCAAAAACTACAAGTTGGATAATACATTTATTAGTTCCAGATATATATTGGAAAGGATGACTAATAAAAGAGTATTTATTGTAAATTTAGCCCATCTTGCAAAGACAGGATCTTGTAACTAGAACGTACCTAGAGTACATTGGAATTTAATTTAAAACTGAATTACATTTGATTGGCCTACCATTAATGAAATTTTTAATATCAATATTATTTATACTAATTGTTAATTTAGTTATTTCCCAAACAAATCCACAAGCAAAATTTAGTGAGTCAAATAATAAAATAAGTTTCTTATTTTCCGGACATGCCTGGCAATCAGGTTCTAATGGCAGTAAAACTGACTATCGTTTGGAACAACTCGATAAAAACTTATATACTGGTGTTTGGTTAGGCGGGGATGTATGTTCAGAAGCCATGTTAGAGTATTCCACCATTCAATATGTTGATAGCATATTTGATCTTGGTAATCCTGATACACATTGGGCACTTGGCAATCATGATGCCCGAAACGGGAATTGGGAATGGTATGAAGAATTTACAGGAAGGAAAACATATTATGCATATAGTTCATTTGGCATAACCAGGATTGTAATGAACACAAATTTGGTTCCTACAAAGTGTGAAATGATAGTTGATCAATATGATATTATAAGCTCAGTATGTGATACTATTCAGCAGTCAAGCTATTTAATATTACTGATGCACCACAATTTATGGAGAGATATTCCGAATTTACCAAATCCCTTTACATATTCTCAAAGTGACTTGAGATATTGGAATGCCAATTGTGATTCTGCGAACACAAACTTTGTTACCATAATTTATCCTAAACTCCTTGAAGTATATCAAAGAGGTATTGATGTGATATGTGTACTTGGCGATATGGGATCTGGTCCTAAAAAGTTTCAAATGGATTCTGAAGATGGCATACATTTCTTAGGTTGCGGATTAGACCAAAATAATCCTGACGATCTAATATTAATCTTCAATTATGATTCTGTAACTAAACAATTAGAATATGATTTTCATAATTTGGATTCATTACTGTCGGTTCAAAATAGACAGCAAGAATTAAAATAAAAAATATGAGGTACACCTTAATAGTAATATTAATACTAATAGGTACTTCATCGATCAGCCAAGTTACATTTATTTCTATTCCATTAGATAAACAATTAATTGGTAGAGATCCAATTACTAATTTGGGAAATATTGCTATTGACGGAGAAGTTGATAATTCAAACATATCCTATGACTCAATCCTGATTGAAGTCTTTAGAAATAACATACTGCATCAAAAAACTTCTCAGTTCTTAAGTTACTCTTCTCATATTGCTTCATTTAATTTTAATATTTCCATTGTTGCCGAATTAGTCAATTATTCATTAAAGATCTATGGCAAATCAGGGTCTATTGCAACCCTTCAAAAACAAGTTGATTCTATTGTTGCTGGCGATGCTTACATTATACAAGGTCAGTCAAATGCAGAAGCCAGAATGCTTTCTGGAAGTGCCAACAGTAATCAAAATGAATTTATACGAGTATATGCAAATAGTACACATTTCAAAGATACTCTCTTAAACAATGATAACTGGTATATTGGAGAAGGTGATGGAAACAGAAACACAAATGGCAATACAGGCCAATGGGGGTTAAAATTAGCACGTATGCTTATTGATTCGTTAAACATACCTATTGCCATTTTTAATAGCGGTCACGGTGGCAAGGATATTGCCTTTTTTCAAGCGCCATCTGATTATCAAACTTCACAGGAATCTAATTATGGAAGACAATATTACCGACTAAATAAAACAGGTCTAAAAGATTTCGTTAGAGCTGTATTTTGGTCACAAGGAACATGGGATGGTGAAAATTACTCAAATACTTCTACTCTTGAATACAAAAATTACTTTTTATCGCTTAAAAGCGACTGGTTAAGAGATTATCCATCTCTTGAAAAATATTACATTTTTCAAACTAAAAATGGGTGTGGAGGTTTCTTGCATAAAATTAAAGAAGCACAACGTCAGCTAGCTTTTGAAAATCAAGATATTTCTATTATGTCTACAGCGGCACTAATCCATTATGAGGATGATTGTCATTTCCCCTTTATTAATGGATATGAAAGCTTTGCAAAAAGAATCTTCCCATTGGTGCTACGCAACTTCTATGGCATAACAACTTCAAATGAAATTGATCCCCCAATGATTGTTTCTGCTAATCTAATAAATGACACCACTTTAATTGTCGAAACCGATGCTGACGAATTATCAATTCAGACTATCGCTGAAGATTTTGAGCTTACAAATGTTGAATCATCTACAATAACTAATATAGAAGCATCTTCCAATAAAATTATTTTTACACTTTCAAACAATCCTGGAAACGGAGCAACAATATCATATTTGGCTCAAGATACAACGCTTGGTAATTTTATCACCAATCAGTTGGGTTTAGAATTGCTTTGTTTTTATCAGTATCCAATAGTAGACAATTCAGGTGGTGCAGATAGCGTATTAAAAGATGTAATAAAAGTATACCCAAACCCAACGGATGGACTATTACATATAGAATTACAAGTTAATATTAGCATAGCAACAATTACTTTAATAGATTTCTCAGGCAGAGAGGTATTAGCTAGGCGATTTAATACAAATAAAGTGGAAATTAGTCTACCTGAAACTAATGGAATTTATTTATTAATAGTTGAAAGTGAGAATGGTAGTATTTACATGAAAAGAATCGTAAAGCAGTAACACGATTTTCCCACAACTAAAAACAGTATCAAACCTAGGGTTCACTCGATTTGTTTAATAAACTATTAGTTTACCTCTATATTCATTAGTAGTTTTGTTAGTATCTGATAATTTGTACACATAAATACCAGCAGGTAAACCTGAAACATCAAATGTGAAATTTGGTAATGTTAAAATGTATTGTTTAACAAAAACACCATTAGCGGAAGTAAGTTCAAGCACTTTGGAAGTACTGGGATTATTGTCATCTAATATTATCCGTCCTGTTTGATGAATGGGGTTTGGTGCAATTACCAACTGGTTACTATATTTGGAATTAATATCATCATACAGGTTTTCAATCATTCCATATTGATTCACTTTTGCAACAAGCATATCTGAACCACCGGAACCAAAACTCTCTGAACTACCAATAACAACACAACCGCCTTCAATAGTTGCAAGTACTTTATTGCCATTATCTGCCATATCCCCACCTATAGTGAGTTCCCAAATAGGATTACCGAGTGAATCTGTCTTGATAAGGTAATAGTCTACACTTCCGTTTTCACCAAAGCTTTTAGTGCAACCGAGAAGGAATAAATCACCGCTCTCATTATTGTCAATGGATAATCCATATTCGTAATGTTCACCTCCATAAGTTTTTTGCCATATTAATGAGCCATTTTCATCTATTTTAATAAGACACATATCAAAGCTGCCTGCGCCATAACTTTGAGTTGATCCAAATAGGAAATAACCACCTGAAACTGATTTATTTAAGGCATATCCAAAATCGTGACCCTCTGCACCATATTCCTGACGCCAAAGTTCATTACCATTTTCATCTATTTTAAGTAGAAACATGTCGGCATCAGGTACTCGAAAATTAACATGTACATCATTAAAAAATCCATTTTTAGTTCCGAAAATCATTAAACTTCCGTCATCATTTTCAACAATGTCCAAACCATAATCATCCATTTCATACCCATAGTGGTTTTGCCAAAGTTGGTTTCCTTCAGCATCTGTTTTTATAATAAAGATGTCACCGGGATCATCAAATCCGCGGCTATATCCAAGTATTATCAGATTTCCGTAAGAAGTTTCCAATACTTTAAAACCCTTTTCATCATTATTAGTGCCAAATGAAATTTCCCAGATGCGCTCACCAACACTATTAATTTTAATCATTTTAATATCAGTGCGTTTACTAAAATCAATCCATTGGTCACCAATAAGGATATAAGCATCATCAGATGGAATAATTGAACGTACAAAATCCTGATGGCTGCCTCCATAAGTTTCCGACCAATTAAGATGTCCAAATTCATTAAGTTTTATCAGATATAAATCTTCACTTCCCTTACCATAACTACGAGTAGTTCCGGCCAACAAATATCCTTGATCATTTGTCAGGCATAATGAATATCCACAATCGTTATTAGTACCTCCAAATGACAAGCCAGGGTTGGTTTGTGTAAAACTAAATTTGCAGAAAAAAAGCACAGAAAACAAAAGAATAAATATTGTTTTCATACTATTTATGATTTGAATTCATCGTCAGGACAATAGTGAAGAAGATTCCTCAGTTAGATACGTAATGAAACCGAAAAACAAATATACGTATATTGGATGAGCATTGGTTATTGCTAAATATATGAAAAAATATTTTCAGTAGAAAGAAGATGATCTGTGAGGCTTAATGATAAATAAATGAGTAATATATTTCTAATTAGCTTCTCGAACCGTCCAAATTTATCAAATATTTGTATTTATTAACATTAATTGAATTTAATACATTTGCAAAACATATCTATTTCCTGATTAATTTTAGCGCAACAAAATAAATTTAGAATTAAACTAATTATATATATATTTTCGCCGAACACAAAATTTAACAAATGCCCAAAAAACTATCAATCCTAATTCCTGCCTTCAATGAAGCGAATACAATCCTACAAATACTTGACAAAGTATTGGACGTAAAACTAAAAGATAAAGTGGAGAAGGAATTATTGATAGTTGATGACTGCTCAACCGATAGCTCTATATCAGTTATTAAGGAATATATTGCTAATCACAAAGATATATCCATCAAACTATTTGAGCAACCCACAAATATGGGGAAAGGAGCTGCTATTCATCGCGGCATCAAGGAGTCTACGGGTGATTTTATTATTATACAGGACGCCGATCTGGAATATGATCCTAATGAATACAACAAATTACTCAAACCAGTGTTAGATGACTTTGCAGATGTTGTTTATGGTTCAAGATTTATGGGTGGTAATCCTCATAGGATACTCTTCTTTTGGCATTCCTTAGGTAACAAATTCCTTACGTTTTTATCAAACATGTTTACAAATCTGAACCTTACAGATATGGAAACTTGCTATAAACTTTTCAGGGCAGATATCCTTAAATCAATACCTCTCAAAGAGCAACGTTTTGGTTTTGAACCAGAAGTAACAGCAAAAATTTCAAGGGTACCCAATATTCGTATTTATGAAGTAGGTATTTCATATTATGGACGTACTTATACCGATGGCAAGAAGATTGGTTGGGAAGATGGGCTAAGGGCAATTTATTGCGTCCTTAAATATAATTTGTTATCCAGATAACATGAATTAAACTTACAACTCCTTTATAAGTTTATGAAAGTTCAAAATAATAAGTTTACAATCTATGCTTTCTTAGCGCTTAGTTTTTTTGCAGGGATTATTCTTATACTTACTACCCAAAACAGTTTTGGAGGAGGTGATTCGATCCAGCACTACAGTATGGCACATTGGGGTTGGAAGTACCCCAAACTACTATTTGATCACTGGGGTAAACCAATATTCACTATTCTAATTTCACCGTTTGCACAAATCGGCATTAACGGGGCTCGAATTTATAATCTGTTGTTAGGTTTTGGAACTGCCATTGTAATATGGCAGATCGCACAAATATTAAAATTCAAGAATAGTACCATTAGTATATTTTTTGTATTGTTCACACCAATTTATTTCATTTTAATATTTACGCCTTTAACTGAGGTGAGTTTCAGTTTTTTTCTTGCATTATCAATACTGGTCTTCTTCAAAAAGAAGTACTATCTTTCGGCAATAATATTATCCTTCTTACCATTAATTCGCACAGAAGGTATAGTGTTACTACCATTATTTATTTTAGCTTACTTCTTCAGAAAAAAAATTCTTGCAATTCCATTACTTTTGAGTGGATTTTTAATAATTAGCCTGGCAGGTTATTCTTACTATGACGATTTTTGGTGGCTTATTACAAAAATGCCTTACTCGGGAGATGCTATAGACATTTACGGAAGTGGTTCACTTTTTCGTTTTATTAATGATACAAGAGGAATATTGGGATATCTTTTGGGTGTCTTGTTTATTATTGGTTTAATATTTTCATTGATACAATGGGTACAAAAAGATAAATTTAAATTTTCAAATACTTTCTATTTTCTATTACTTGTTCCTGGTTCTTATATTGTTTTTTTATCGGCACATTCTTTTGCATGGTGGCTTGGAGTTGGTAATTCTCTTGGACTCATAAGAGTTATAGGGTCGGTTACACCATTGGCAGCTTTAACAGCTTTACTCGGGTTTAATTTAATTATTGACCTATTAAATAGAAAGAACAAGTTTATTGGTAAAATAATCACTTATGGAATTATTATTTGGATTATTGCATTCGGAATCGGTACTCACCGAGGTGGTTTTAAACTGTCCGATAATCAGGTGCTAATCCAACAAACTACGACATTTCTCAAAAACAATAACCTTATCAAACATAAGCTATACTATTTTGATCCATTTGTTGTTTACGAGTTAAGTATTGATCCATATGACGTAACTAAATGTTCTTGGGGTATTCCTAATGTAGAGAAAGCTTCTTTGGGAATTCCTGATAGCAGTATAATTATTTGGGATGCGCATTTTGGCCCTAATGAAGGAAGAGTCGCTCTAGCATCCTTACAAAAGCAAAAATCACTAAGTACAGTTAAAATATTCAAACCTAAAAAACCTACTATAGTATTAGGAGGATATAACTATGAGGTGCATGTTTTTATGAAAGACAAAAGTTTAACGAAGAATTAATTCCTTCAGCTGAAATGAGAATGAAATATTTGATTCAAAACAAGAGTTTTAAAATTTCGTAATAACAATGATAACTTTGACAAGTTAATTTAAGCACAAAACCTATCAACCTAATTTAGGTAGTAACAATTGACAAACTACCAATTCGCATTCGCACTCTAACCCCTCCTCTACGTGTTTTACTTAATTTAATACGGGATACCCTCAATTAGTATACTTAAAATGAAATTGCGGTGTTATAATGACTAATATTGACAAATATTATTAAACACTCGTAGTGTAATAGTGTTGAAGCAAAATTGTTTAATCAAAAACATATAAAAGATGTCGAATATTTATGAACAAAAGGTAAATGACTTTATGGCTAAAGTTATTGCCAAGAATCCAAGCGAAGTAGAATTCCATCAGGCAGTTCACGAAGTTGTTGAATCAATTATTCCTTTCATTGAAGAAAACCCACAATATCAGGATGCAAAAGTTCTTGAGAGAATGGTAGAACCAGAAAGAGTAATTATGTTCCGCGTTCCATGGTTGGACGACAAAGGTGAAGTACAGGTAAACCGTGGTTTCCGTATTGAAATGAATAGCGCTATTGGTCCATACAAAGGTGGATTACGCTTTCATCCAACTGTAAACCTTGGTGTTCTTAAATTCCTTGCTTTTGAGCAAGTATTTAAAAACTCATTAACTACCCTTCCAATGGGTGGTGGTAAAGGTGGTTCTGATTTTGACCCAAAAGGAAAATCAGATAATGAAGTGATGCGATTTACTCAAAGTTTTATGAGTGAACTTTTCCGTCATATTGGTCCAAATACAGACGTTCCTGCCGGTGATATTGGCGTTGGTGGTCGTGAAATTGGATTCATGTTTGGACAATATAAAAGATTAAGAAATGAGTTCACAGGTGTTCTTACCGGTAAAGGAATAGAATGGGGTGGATCATTAATTCGTCCTGAAGCAACAGGTTATGGTACCGTATATTTTGCAGAAGAAATGCTCAAAACCCGTGGTGATAGCATGAAAGGTAAAATTTGTACAGTTTCTGGCTCAGGTAATGTTGCACAATATGCAACTGAAAAAGCGACTGAATTTGGAGCTAAAGTTGTTACTCTTTCTGATTCATCAGGTTATATATATGACCCTGAAGGAATTGACGCTGAGAAATTAGCATTCATTATGGATCTTAAAAATGTAAGACGTGGTCGTATTAAAGAATACGCTGACAAATATGGTTGTGAGTTCTTCCCAGGACAGCGTCCATGGGGAGTTAAGTGTGATGTTGCTATGCCATGTGCTACTCAAAATGAAGTTAGCGAAGAAGAAGCAAAAGCTCTTATTGCTAATGGATGTTTCGTAGTAAGTGAAGGCGCTAATATGCCTTCGGTACCTGAAGCTGTTACAGTATATCAGGAGGCTAAAATTCTTTACGGACTTGGTAAAGCTGCCAATGCTGGTGGTGTTGCTGTTTCAGGCCTTGAAATGAGCCAAAACTCAATGCGTTTCAGCTGGACACGTGAAGAAGTTGATGCAAAACTTCACCAAATTATGAAAGATATCCATGCAACATGTGTTGAATGGGGTAAAGAAGGTGATTACATAGATTATGTAAAAGGCGCAAATATTGGCGGTTTTGTAAAAGTTGCCGATTCAATGATGGCACAAGGAGTTGTTTAGTAAACACCAAACAATAATAAAAGAAAGCCGTTTGGGAAATCCCAGACGGCTTTTTTTTATCTATTAATTGTATAAAAAAAGCCCCGTAAATTACGAGACTTTACCCTAATGTTTAACTAAATCTATTTATTTAGAAGGTGGTGAATAAATTTTTGAATCATTTCTATATCCACTCAGATCCTCATACCAATCAGTAAAAAGAGTACCTCCGCTTTCAGCCCAATCAGCAAATTTTAAATATGCAGTAGTAA
Organism: Bacteroidota bacterium; assembly: GCA_002686705.1. The sequence goes on along the minus strand of NYYH01000002.1, from coordinate 599 downwards.
TTTCCTTCTTCTCTTGAGGATATTCAAACAAAACTGGCAAATTAATAGCCCAGGGTAAATTGTTTGAAGTTGTGTAATATCTTTGCTGACTTGCATCACTATCATCGTCGAAAGTTCCATATATTGTTTGGTCAGCAAGATCAGATGGTGTAAAATCAAGCAAATGCACCTCCACATCTCTATCTTGACGAACAATAATGAAAGGATTAAAATTACCAATATCAAGATCATCATAACTAACTGGACCTCCAGATGCAAATGATCCATTATCAAAGAAAACCATTTGAAGCACAACGGAATCAATCGCAACATATGGAGCAGATTCTTCAGTATTAACACCAATACCAACACCAGGGTGTGTAAGAATATTGTATGAATCATCATAAACAATAACTGTCGCTGCAGATTGGTTATCTTCAAGTCCATTGGAAGCTAATGTAAAAATGCTCCCCGATTGAATTTCATATCCACTAACACTTATTAACTGATCTGGGTCAACATTTGGCAATGTAAATCCAAATTTGAAGTTACCCCATAATTTATCAGTTACTTCTTTCAATCCCTTTTAAATAAAGGCACACAAGATTTTGCCAAGTGGA
>NYYH01000001.1 GCA_002686705.1 Bacteroidota bacterium | reverse complement strand
TTTAAAAAATGTGCTTTTCCACTTGGCAAAATCTTGTGTGCCTTTATTTAAAAGGGATTGAAAGAAGTAACTGATAAATTATGGGGTAACTTCAAAAATACTACGACTATTCTTTCGGATGTAGTCAATCATAGTGTGATAAGCAGTTGTGAACAAATACGACTTTCCTTTTGATGAGTCTACTTCTTTACGTTTTATCCACAACTTCAAAAACGACTCCTGAACAATATCATGAGCCACTTCAGTATCCTTAAGGTTTTTCAGAATAAACCTGTACACACCATCTGAAAAGCTGTCAACACAACTATTATATTCACTTATGGTCATTTGCGCGCGTAATAATGCCTCATATTTTTATATGACGATCGTAATGAGATAATGTTACAAAGTAAGTGAAAAAAATAAAATACTATTAATCATTCAACTTCAGGACAACTAAAAATGCTTGTTGCGGGACTTCAACATTTCCAACCTGGCGCATTCGCTTCTTACCTTTTTTCTGCTTTTCAAGAAGTTTACGTTTACGAGTAATATCTCCCCCATAGCATTTGGCGGTTACATCTTTACGAACAGCTTTAATTGTTTCACGAGCAATAATCTTAGCTCCAATTGCTGCCTGGATGGCAATGTCATATTGTTGCCTTGGTATCAGGTCCTTTAATTTCACACAAATTCTTCGTCCCAGATCATAGGCATTGTCAACATGGGTTAACGACGACAGAGCATCTACCGGTTCTCCGTTTAGTAATATATCAAGTTTAATTAATTTGGCAGGTCTATATCCACTGATGTGGTAATCAAACGAGGCATATCCTTTTGAAATACTTTTAAGTTTATCATAAAAATCAAAAACAATCTCGCCAAGAGGCATATCAACTGTGAGTTCAACACGACTTGTTGAAAGATAAATCTGATTTTTAAGCTCTCCCCTTTTATCGAGGCAAAGTTTAATAATGGGACCTATGTAATCTGTGCGAGTAATAACCTGAGCTTTTATAAATGGTTCTTCAATATGATCAATATATTTTTGCTCAGGTAATCCTGATGGATTATGAACCTCAATAGCCTCGTTTTTATTAGTTATTACTTGATAAGAAACATTTGGCATTGTTGTTATAACATTCATATTGAACTCACGCTCTAATCTCTCCTGAATAATTTCCATGTGAAGTAATCCTAAAAAACCACATCTAAAGCCAAAACCCAATGCCATCGATGATTCTGGTTCAAAAGTTAGTGATGCATCATTTAACTGGAGCTTTTCAATAGAAGCCCTTAGCTCTTCATATTCATCCGGATCCGTTGGGTAGATACCGGCAAATACCATTGGCTTTACATCTTCAAAACCCTCTATTGCCTTTTCACATGGGGCTAGTAGATGCGTAACTGTATCTCCAACTTTTACTTCCTTTGAGGCTTTAATTCCAGAAATAATATAACCAACATCGCCTGTTTTAAGAACTTCCCTTGATTCTTGTTCTAATCTTAATACACCAACTTCATTTGCCTCATACTCTTTGCCTGTATTTACAAATTTCACCTTATCACCTTTTCTTATTTCACCATTGAATATTCTGAAATAAGCAATAATACCACGAAATGAGTTAAATACTGAGTCGAATATTAATGCTTGAAGTGGTGCATCAGGATTGCCCGTTGGTGGTGGAACTTTATCAATTATTGCATCAAGGATAGTATCGACGCCGTAACCCGTTTTTCCACTTGCTTCAATAATATCTTCGTAATCGCAACCAAGCATATCAACTATCTGATCCTTAACTTCATCAGGCATAGCATTGTCAAGATCCGTTTTATTTAATACAGGTATTATCTCAAGGTCATTATCAATAGCAAGATAAAGGTTTGAAATTGTTTGTGCTTGAATCCCCTGAGTAGCATCAACAATAAGCAGGGCACCTTCACAAGCAGCAATTGATCTTGAAACTTCGTAAGAGAAATCAACATGTCCAGGTGTATCAATTAGATTAAGAACATAATTTTCATTTTCATGAGCATAATCCATTTGAATAGCATGACTTTTAATAGTGATACCTCGTTCGCGTTCAATATCCATATCATCAAGCACTTGTGCTTGCAAATCTCGTTCAGAAACAGTATCCGTAAACTCTAAAAGCCTATCAGCTAATGTACTCTTACCATGATCAATATGGGCTATAATACAGAAGTTTCTAATTTCCTTCATAGACGGCAAAAATACGAACATTTCCTATAGCGTAACAAGATTAATTAAGTCTACTAACTATTCTATAAAACAGAGGGAACGGCTAAAAATAACACATCGATAAGACTAAACGACAACAAAATACCAAACTCAATCTCAGCATTTAAGAATAACTTATTCAATTAACTGCGAAATCAATTCAATTCTTGAAAGTTTGCAAATTAACACTAATTTCGCGACTGTTTAATTTGGCCATTAATACAATGGAATAATTATTGATGACTGAATATTTTAATAGTAGAAATCATTATGTTAAGTGTACTAAAGAAAGTTTTTGGAGATAAATCAACAAAGGATTTAAAAGATATTAGTCCTTACGTCGGAAAGGTTAAAGACGCATACAACGAGATAGAAAATCTTACAAATGATGAGCTAAGAACCAAAACTGCTGAGTTTAAAAAGCGTATAGCTGAATATATTCAGGAAGAGGAAAATGAAATAGCAAATCTTAAAGAAAGTATGGATTCTAATCCTGACATGGATGTAGATGAAAAAGAAGAAAATTACCTTACTATTGATAAGCTTACCAAAAAGAGTTATGAAAAAACCCAGGAAGTTCTGAACCAATTACTTCCGGAAGCTTTTAGTGTGATGAAAGAAACTGCACGTAGGTTTGTTCAAAATGAAGTAGTTGAAGTAACTGCTAATGAGTTTGACAGAGAGCTTGGGGCCAATCAGGATAGTGTAAATATAAAAGGGGATAAAGCCTATTATAATAATAATTGGACTGCCGGAGGAAACAACATTGTATGGGATATGATCCATTACGATGTGCAGCTTATCGGTGGAACAGTGTTGCATCAGGGTAAAATTGCTGAGATGGCAACTGGTGAAGGTAAAACTCTTGTTGCAACATTACCTGTTTACTTGAATGCATTGACAGGGAAAGGTGTTCATATGGTTACGGTAAACGACTACCTTGCTAAGCGAGATTCCCAATGGATGGGAATGCTTTATATGTTCCACGGACTTAGTGTTGATTGTATTGATAATCACCAACCAAATAGTGAGGAACGCCGCAAAGCCTATCTTGCAGATATTACTTTCGGCACCAATAACGAATTTGGATTTGACTATTTGCGTGACAACATGACAGGCAATCCAGATGAACTTGTCCAACGTGAACATAATTATGTAATTGTGGATGAGGTTGATTCTGTTCTGATCGATGATGCACGAACTCCTTTAATTATTTCCGGACCAACTCCGAAAGGTGATATTCATGAATTTGATGAACTTAAAGCAGATGTGCAAAAGCTTTACAATGCTCAAAAGAGTTTAGTGGCGAAAATATTAGTTGAAGGAAAAAATTTATTAAAAGAGAGGGAGGACAATGAAAGCATCAAAAAAGCTGGCGATGCCCTGCTGAGATCCTATCATGGATTACCAAAAAATAAAGCACTAATTAAGTTACTGAGTGAAGAGGGGAATAAACAATTAATGCAGAAAACCGAAAGTTTCTATCTTCAGGAGCAGGCCAAAAACATGCACATAATAGATGACGAATTGTATTTTGTCAACGACGAAAAGCATAATTCGGTTGACCTTACTGAAAAGGGTATTGACCTCCTTACCACATCGTATGATGATCCTGAATTCTTTATATTGCCTGACATTGGTGCACGTGTTGCCGAATTGGAAAATGAAAACCTGACTGAAAAGAAAATGCTGGAGCAGAAGAACAAGATGATCCAGGATTATTCAATAAAATCAGAAAGAATCCATACTGTTACCCAACTTCTTAAAGCATATACACTTTTTGAAAAGGATGTGGAATATGTTATAATGGAAAACAAAGTTAAAATTGTTGACGAGCAAACAGGTCGTGTTATGGAGGGTCGTCGATATTCTGACGGTCTACACCAGGCAATTGAGGCAAAGGAGAATTTGAAGATTGAGGCAGCAACCCAAACATACGCCACAATTACACTCCAAAATTATTTCCGGATGTATAAGAAGCTTGCTGGGATGACAGGTACGGCTGAAACAGAAGCAGGGGAGTTATGGGATATTTACAAACTTGATGTAATTGTAATTCCCACGAATCGACCAATTATACGAGACGACAGACAAGATTTGGTTTATAAAACGAAACGCGAAAAATATAAAGCTGTAATTGATGAAATTGAAAAACTTGTAGCAGAAAAACGACCTGTTTTAGTAGGTACTACTTCCGTTGAAATATCCGAGCTTCTTAGCAGGATGTTAAACAGAAAGCATATTTATCACAATGTACTAAATGCGAAGCTGCATCAACGTGAAGCTCAGGTTGTGAAAGAAGCTGGTCAGCCTGGAATGGTTACAATTGCTACAAACATGGCTGGTCGTGGTACAGATATTAAACTTGGCGATGGTGTTGTCAGGTCTGGTGGTCTTGCAATTATTGGTACCGAAAGACACGACTCAAGACGTGTTGATCGTCAGTTGAGAGGACGTGCAGGACGACAGGGTGATCCTGGTAGCTCACAGTTCTTCGTATCATTGGAAGACGACCTTATGAGAATGTTCGGCTCAGGTAGGATAGCTGGAATTATGGATAAACTTGGATTGGAAGAAGGCGAAGTAATTCAGCATTCGATGATTACAAAATCAATAGAGCGTGCACAGAAAAAGGTTGAGGAAAATAACTTTGGTGTCCGTAAGCGTCTTTTGGAATATGATGATGTCATGAATTCACAACGCGAAGTAATCTATCGTCGACGCTATCATGCATTGTTTGGAGAAAGACTTTCTGTTGATATATCAAATATGATATATGATTTATGCGAACAAATTTCAAGTGATTATCAGTCGACAAATGACTTTGAAGGATTTAAAATGGAAGTGCTTAGAACACTTGCTATTGAAACACCAGTTGATGAAAAGGAATTTACTGCCATTGATATTGATGAACTTACTCATAAATTAGTTAAAGTAGTTTATTCATCTTACGTTGAAAAGAGGAACAGGCTTGCTACCACCACACTACCTGTTATCAAAGATGTATATGAAAACCAAAGTCAATACGAAAATATTGCAATACCTTTCACTGATGGAAAACGTCAGGTTCAAATAGTTGCAAATCTTAAGAAATCTGTGGAGTCAAATGGTGCTGAAGTTCCAATTGCATTTGAAAAAGGCTTTACTCTTTCAACCATTGATGATCTATGGAAAGAACAATTACGAGAAATGGATGAACTGAAACAATCAGTTCAAAATGCTTCATATGAGCAAAAAGATCCCTTATTGATTTATAAATTTGAATCTTTTGAATTGTTTAAAAAGATGATTCAGAAAATAAATAAAGATGTTGGTTCCTTCCTGATAAAAGGAGACGTACATATGCAAGGTGATGCTTCTGTACGTGAAGCAAAGGTACCCCGTGGACTTGATCGCTCACAAATGAAAGAAGAAAGGGGAGATATGCTTTCCCAAGCTCATAGTGATACTCAGGAAAGGCAAAAACCACAACCTATAAAAGTTGAAAAACGAGTTGGAAGAAATGACCAATGTCCTTGTGGTAGTGGGAAAAAGTACAAACATTGTCACGGAAAAAATTAGTAACTTAGCAAAAAATATGGTTATGAAAAACTTGTTTTTGTACATGAGCATTATTATGCTATCTACTCTTACCCTCTTAAATATTGATTGTAAGACACCTGATCCTGGACCAGGATATCCTACTTATAATTATATCGATCCGATTGTTAATCCTCCGGATATTTTCCAGGTCTTGTACAATATTAGTTTTCCAGGTGACAGATTCGCACAAATAACTTTTGATAGCAATGCTGTATGGTATGTTCAGAAAGTGGGGGGAGATAGCCGACCAATGTTGTGGGCCGTCAACGATACCACACAACTCGTTATCCCTAATGCAGATACGTTAGGCCCTGAAGGCGGGATTACCTATGTTTTTGCAGCAAACAATAATAACTACGAAGAATTATCTAACTTTTTTGTGCAGTTCAATAAATTGGAAATAGATTATGATGGTTTTGAACCAAAATTCTAGGTTTAACAATAAGATCATAGTTAAAGTATATTCTATTTGCAATACAGAGATTTAATTCTTTAGTTATATCATATTTACTTATTTGAGTTACCAAATTACTTTCCCAGATTAAATTAATTTTAATGATCTCGGTATCCATAATTTATTGTCGTGCAGTTAAGCTTTTTCACCTTATATTTGTAACTGTTTAATTTTAGATTATTGACTTATGCTCAAAAAGTATCATGTTATATATTTGATTATAAGCACATTAATACTTCACAACCCTTTTTTGCATTCAGCTAATATTGAAAACCCTGAGAAAAAAACACGGCCAAAGGTAGGTTTAGTTTTAAGCGGAGGGGGCGCTAAAGGATTCGCTTACATTGGCTTGCTACGGGTTTTTCAGGAAGTAGGTCTCAGAGTTGATTATATAGGAGGTACTAGCATCGGAAGTATAATGGCTGGCTTGTATGCTATTGGTTATAGCCCTGATGATATAGAAAAAATGATTAGAGAGCAGAATTGGACTGCTCTGCTAAAAGACCAAATTCAAAGAAAGTATGTAGCTTATGAAGAAAAAGAATTTCTTGAAAATTCAATAATTTCTTTACCATTTAAAAAAAGAAAATTAGGCTTGAAACAAGCAATGTATTCCGGGCAACAGATTAATTTATTGCTAAACAAATATTTTTCACCTGCCTGGAATATTTCAGATTTCAATAAATTTCAAACGCCTTTCCTTTGTGTGGGAACAAATTTGTTTAATGGCGATGCTGAGGTACTTAAACATGGATATCTTCCAATGGCGATTCGATCAAGTATGTCAATTCTAGGTTACTTCTCTCCTACATATTTTAATGGATATTACCTTATCGATGGAGGCATTGTTAACAATTATCCTGCCGTTCCATTAAAAGAAGAGGGAGCTCAGCTGATTATTGGTGGTGAGGTGCAATCAACACTTAAAGATAGTATATCACAACTAACAACATTAGCAGAAATAATAAATCAAGTTGTTTTTTTTCATGGAGAAGATGCAAACAAAGAAGCTAGAAAAGTTATTGATTTAAATATTCGCTATAAAGTTCCTGCTGGTACCATGGACTTTGAAAAATATGATATAATTATTGCTTACGACGACAGCGTTGCAAGAGCTCATTATAAGGAACTGAAAGCACTTGCCGATTCGCTGAATGCAATTGAATTTAGACCTCTAAAAGAATATAATACGAAACCTGTTGATTCAGTAGATATTAACAAAGTAATTTATGAAGGTCAGGAAAAAATGTCAATGATTTATTTGGATAATTATTTTGAGCGATTTGAAAATAAAAGAATATCACTTGATGAACTGAAACATGTTATTACAAGAGTTTATGGAACAAGATTTTACAAGCATGTATTTTACGAACTTAAGCCTATTGGCAACGGGAAAGCTGACCTAATAATAAATCTTGAAGAGGGGTCGCCAGGCTACTTATCAGCATCAGTGCACTATGATACAGATTATGGTGGTAGCATTCGGATAANTGGCATTTTTAGAAATGTGCTTGGACATAGGAGTAAATTATTTACAGAATTAGTAATGGGATCGAACCCTCGTTTTCGTGCACTTTACCTTCTTTCTAACGGAGCTAAACCAGGATTTGGGACTGAAGTTGATATGTATGACTTTAGTTTTCGCGACTATAATAAGAATACAATAATTCATAATTTGACAATAAGAAATATTAAGGCTTCTGTTTTTTTAACTTCAACATTTAATAATTTATATAACCTTAAGGGAGGTTTTGAGTACGAATATTTTTCAATTTCTCAGGAAGATATTAAAGTTGACTCAGCGTTAATACCATTTGAAGATTTTCATAGTTACGGTAATATATTTATTAAACTACGGGCTGACACACGAAATAAAGCTTACTTTGCTACAGAAGGTTTTAATGCAGAGTTCAAAATTGTATATGCTATACCTCTCTCAACAGATTGGGCTGAAGAAGTATTTACTAATTCTTTAATTTTGTATGCAAAATATGACCAAAATTTTAGTATAAGTCCAAAGTTTGTATTAAAACCTAGTATTTTCGTAGGGGGAACGCTTAAACAAGATACACCACCAATTCAGCATTTATTTGGTTTCGGTGGTTTAAATGAGATAAATTATATTAGTAACTTCGTTCCGTTTACTGGTGTATATTTTATTCAGGAATTTGGTTATTATGCTGCTTTGGCCAGATTGAAATTACAGTATAATGTTTATAAAAAAATATATTTAACGTTAAGATCTGATATTGGAGCTACAGGATTATATTTGAAAGATGTTGTAGATCCAACAAATACTTTGTTTGGATATGGTTTAACAACATCATATAATAGTTTCATAGGTCCAGTGGAGTTTACGGTAATGGGATCAAATATTAATCCGTCAGTATCGTTTTTTATTAATGTAGGTTTTAGTTTTTAAAAAAAGTATAAAATATGTATAGTAGGATATTATTAAAGCTAAGTGGAGAAGCACTTATGGGTGATCAGGAATATGGCATAAATCTAAGTACTATTTCCCGCTATTGTGAAGATATCAAAAAGGTGGTCGACCATAATGTGCAAGTAGCAATTGTAGTAGGAGGTGGAAATATTTATAGGGGATTNNTAAGGTGTTGCCAATGGANTGGACCGAGTACAAGGCGATTATATGGGGATGCTTGCAACCGTAATTAACTCAATGGCATTACAAGCTGAGCTTGAAAAGATGAAAATTAAGGTTAAACTATTATCGGGTCTTTTTATCGATACAATTAGCGAAACAACAAGTAGTCGAAAAGCCGACCAATATCTCAATGATGGTTATGTTGTAATTATTGCTGGTGGTACCGGAAACCCATTCTTTACAACCGATACTGCTTCGGCATTACGCGCTGTTGAAATTAGTGCAGATATACTAATGAAGGGAACCAGAGTAGATGGCGTTTATACAGCTGATCCTGAGAAAGATCCAAATGCTATTAAATATAAGTCAATTACTTTTGATGAAGCATACAACAATAAACTACAAATAATGGACATGACTGCGTTTACTTTGTGCAAAGAGAATAACCTTCCCATTTTGGTGTTTGATATGAACACGCCAGATAATTTATTCAAAGCAGTTATGGGCAAGGATATAGGCACTATTGTTAAATCAGATATTCAGTAATTTATACTGTTTCATTAATTAGAAATAGTACATTTGTGGGAATCAAATTTCTGAAAAGATGACAGACGATGCAATTTTGTGTTTAGAAGAGGTAGAAGAAAGCATGCAACAAGCGATCAAGCACCTCGAAAAGGAATTCCTAAAAGTAAGAGCCGGCAAGGCTAGTCCTACAATGTTAGCAGGGGTTAGAGTAGACTACTATGGTGTTTCAACCCCGCTTGAACAAACATCAAACATTAACACTCCGGATGCAAGGCAGATTATTATTCAACCTTTTGACAGAAGTACAATTGATGAAATTGAAAAGGCAATTCTTAATGCTAACCTTGGTTTTAATCCTCAAAATGAAGGAGATATAATAAGAATTAATGTCCCGCCTTTAACAGAAGAAAGAAGACTTGATCTGGTAAAAAAGGCTAAAGCTATTGTTGAAGACACTAAAATTGGAATTCGTAACGCAAGACGACAAGGAAACGATGAAGCAAAGCAACTTGAGAAAGATGGATTGCCGGAGGATGACTCAAAAAAGTTGATGGGTGAAATTCAGAAGCTAACCGATAGTTATTCAGAAAAAATAGATAGTTTATTTGAAGCTAAGGAAAAAGATATCCTAACAGTTTAATTCATATTATTTCAGAAATATCTCCTAATCTTTATCACTTTTCAATTGTTTGTGGTCTTTTCGTTTTAACTTTTTTTTATTTTTTCTGGTTTTTCTTTCAGTAAACCACTTTACTTTCTTAACCAGCCTATAAGCAAATGCTGCAATGTTAGAGGTAGTCATTAAAGAACTATAAGCCTTTCCAATTAACTGATGAGCAATATTTGAAAAAGTAAATATCTGACCTAAGTCATTAAATTTTTGGGTTAGTATATCCTGTTGTTTTAAAAGTGCGCCGTGTGCCTCCTTAATATTGTCAGAAAGAGATTGTCTTGATGCAAAAATGGTAGAATTATCAGAAGATTCATTTTCTCCAAAGAATATCTCGCCGAATAATTTACGTGTTGGATTAAATATTAGACGGTAACGGAATACGTAAACAATCAGACCTAACACTATATAAATCCCTGCTACAACCAAATATCCTGCCCCGGTACCCAGATCTGTTATGTCATCAAACCATCCAGCAAAGGCAAATGACAAAAAAAGTAATACAAGTCCGCTAAAACCCAGCAACAATATAAACAGAATTAGATATGACGAAAATTCTCCTACCCTCTTCGTTAACAGAAGTTTATTATATGTAACCTGGTTCTCTATATAGGCTTTAAACTCCTCCAGTGTTTCAATCAATGAAGTGCCCAGATTATCATTGTCCATAAAATAATAAGTTAGTTACACTTATTTTGCTTTTGCTTTTACTTCATCAATTAAATCACTTGCACTTTTTTTAACAGTTTCAAGTGTTTCAGATGTTCCTTGTTTAATGTCTTCCATGACCTCAGTCATGGAATCCTTAAAGTCGTCAAATTTGTCGTATAAATCGTCGGCTAATTCTTTCGATTTATCACCTAGTTTTTTCCTTGTGTCCTCCCCCGATTCAGGCGCGAATAATATTCCTGCTATTGCTCCTATTGCAAGCCCTACTAAAAATGGGAAACCACTACATGATTTTTTTTTGCTCATATCATTATCTTGTTTAAGGTAATACGTATTGTATTATAGTGTAATTATTAAAAAAAGTTACATTCACTAAACTAATTATTTTCTAGTTTCAGTAGCAAAGTTACGCAATTCAAACGATAAATTTTGTTACTAATTGCGTCAGTTATTTGTTAAATTTGGCTACTACCTTAAACTCTGTTTAAATTAATTAATTTTGCCCATCAAATGGGAGCTATCAAAGAATATAAAGAAGGACTAGATTTTACAGCCAAAACCCTTGCCGGACTTGAAGAACCACTAGCAAATGAGCTTAAAGAACTGGGTGCTGATGAGGTTAAAATAATAAAACGAGGTGCGACTTTTCGTGGTAACGAAGAATTACTTTACAAAGTTAATTATATGTCGCGTTTGGCGATTAGAATATTAAAACCTATTGGTGTTTTTAATGTTAAGGACGACAAACAATTGTATGATAAAGTACGAAAGATAAATTGGATGAATGTTTTTAACCTTAACCAAACATTTTCCGTAGACGCCAATTTGTTTTATTCAGAGTTGGACCATTCACATTATGCAGCATTAAAAACCAAAGATGCCATTGTTGACCAATTTCGAGAAAGTACAGGGAAGAGGCCTTGGGTTTCTACGGAGAATCCTGATATTTATATTGATGTACATATAAGTCATGATGTTTGTACTATTTCGCTCGATAGTTCCGGCGAATCGTTACATAAACGTGAATATCGCATAGGCGCCGACAAGGCTCCAATTAACGAGGTACTTGCTGCCGGTATGATAAACCTGGCAGGATGGAAAGGCGATTGCGATTTTTATGATCCTATGTGTGGTTCAGGAACAATTCCAATGGAAGCAGCCATGTTAGCCATGAAGATACCGGCAGGCTACTATCGCAAAATGTTCGCTTTTATGAATTGGGAAGGTTACAATGAGGATCTCTGGCTTAAGGTTAAAAACGAAGCTGATAAAGCAATTGTTGAAGTTGACTGTAATATCTATGCTTCAGATCGTTCTGAAAAAGCTATAGTTCTTGCAAAAAGGAATTTAAAACATGCCGGACTCCATAAGGATATAGATATTAGAGTTAGCTATTTCGATAGCGTTGTCCCTGAAAAGGGAGGAATGCTTATAATGAATCCTCCATATGGGATTAGAATGGAAGAACGGGGTGAGCTACGAGATTTGTATAAAGGTATTGGAAACGTGCTTAAACAAAATTTCACCGGGTTTGAAGCCTGGGTTATTAGTCCTAATATTGATACAGCAAAATTTATTGGCTTAAGGCCATCAAAAAAAATTGCATTGTATAACGGACCTATTGAAACTCGTTTCTTGAGGTTTGATGTTTATGAGGGAACGAAAAGGTATGGGGATAAACCTCAGGAAAGATCAAATTATGCTAAGAATAAAGATACTTATAAAAAAGACGATACAAGAACTTCCAAGGATACTAGGTCAGAGGATCGTCAACGAAGTTCTGATTTAAGAAAAAGCAGTTACCAAAAATCAAGAGACGAGGGCACAGAAAATCATAATCGCGACTTTGAAAGAAAAAACGAAAATTACAGGAGATCAAATTATCCAAGTTCCGAAAAACGTAAACGAGATTATGGATCAGAAACAGATGAATCGAGTTCTGAAGAAAGAAGAAAAATAAATCAGGAAAGAAGCAAGAATTTTGACAGACATATGGAATCGCTTCGAAGGTTTACAAATTTCGACAATAAAAAATCAGAGAGCAAAAAGAAAGGCAGAAAAAGAATTTCTCCAAAAAAGCCACCAGAGGATGATGAATGATTATAGAGAAAGCATTTGTCCAATGTAAACTTTTCGGAAAGAAACTCGAAGTCGGAAACTAAGAGTATTAACTTGTGATTTCCAACTTCCGTTTCCTGACTTCTTTACTTCTTCATTTCCTCAGCGAAATATTGATAAAACCAAGTTAATGTTTCGATGCCGTTATAAAAATTAATTACCGGATAGTTTTCGTTTGGGGAATGAATTGCATCTGATTCCAGACCAAATCCCATAAGAACAGATTTTATACCTAGCTTATCTTCAAAGGTTGAAATAATAGGGATACTGCCACCACTACGCATAGGTACTGGAGTTTTTCCATAAACCTTTTCAAAAGCAAGTTCGGCAGCTTTATAAGCTGGAAGATCGATGGGACAAACATAAGCTTGCCCTCCGTGTAACGAATCTACTTTTACCTTTACCGATTTTGGAGCAATGCTTGTAAAGTATTTTTCAAACATCTTAGCAATTTTTTCATTATTTTGATCAGGTACTAACCTAGTAGATATTTTTGCATATGCTACTGAAGGAAGCACTGTTTTAGCTCCTTCTCCTGTGTAACCACCCCAAATACCACATACATCAAATGATGGGCGAATTCCGGTTCTTTCAATAGTAGTATAGCCTGCCTCTCCGTCAAGTTCTTCAACATCAATTGCATTCTTGTATTCGTCAACGCTAAAAGGTGCTTTGTTAAGCATTTCCCTTTCCTTGTCAGAGGATTCCAGAACATCATTATAGAAACCAGGTATCGTAACTTTACCGTTCTCATCAGTCATTGAGGCAATCATTTTTGAAAGTACATTTATTGGATTTGCCACAGCTCCTCCAAAAAGCCCCGAGTGAAGGTCCCTGCTAGGTCCTGTAACTTCAACCTGCCAATATGCTAAGCCCCTGAGTCCTGTGGTTATTGATGGAATATCTTCAGCAATCATTCCCGTGTCAGAAACAAGAATAATATCTGCCTTAAGCATGTCTTTATGTTCATCGCAAAAAGCACCAAGACTCACAGAACCAATTTCTTCCTCACCTTCGATCATAAACTTAACATTGGTTGTAAGTTTGTTGTTCTTATTAAGAGCTTCAAAGGCCTTGATATGCATAAATCCCTGACCTTTATCATCATCAGCCCCTCGAGCATAAATTTTTCCATCACGAATTTCAGGTTCAAAAGGTGGTGATGTCCAAAGCTCTATAGGGTCAACTGGCATAACATCATAATGTGCATATACAAGCACTGTTGGTAACGACTCATTAATTATTTTCTCAGCATAAACAACTGGATTTCCAGCAGTTGACATTACTTCAGCTTTATCAACTCCTGCTGCCAGTAAACTTTTTTTATAAAACTCAGCCATACGAACCATATCATCTTTGTGGTCCGATAGTGAAGAAATTGACGGGATACGAATTGCTTCAAACAATTCCTCCATAAAGCGTTCTTTATTTTCTTTAATAAATTGTGTTACTTTTTCCATTTTTAATATTTAAAATTAAGGGCGTAAAGGTAAAAAGATTAACTGAAAAATGACCTCCTAAACAACCTATTTCATATGATGGTTGAGGTCATAATAAATGTTGAGTTGAAAATATATATCGAGGTTTATTTTATTTGAAAATCAATATAGTTGATGGCTGGCACAATTTGAGTTTCAACTTTCGTAACCCTTGCCCATTGAGGACCAATATTACACCAGTCGATAAAAGTCATCAGATCTGTTTCATCACCCTCTGCTTCGATATAAACTGAGCCATCTGGCTTGTTTTGTACATACCCAGATATTCCCAATTCAATGGCCTTTTTGTTTGTATAGAACCTAAAACCAACTCCTTGTACTATTCCGTATACTTTTATGATAGCTGCTTTGGTCATTGGTTAATTGGTATTGGTTGATTGGTCATTTTGACATTTTTAGAAATATCCAGATTCTTTTAGTCTGATTCCATAATCATCATATACTAAGTCGTTTAGTAATAATACTATTAACTTTTTCAAAAAATTGATCAGGTGTAAGTTTGCGCCATATTACATTGTTAAACTTGCCGCTAAAAGCAATAAAATAATCAATATTACAATTTTCAAATTCCTGTATTACAAAATCCCTAAAGTTAATACCAGCAATCCAACCATCATCAATGTTGCTAAACCACTCTTCATAATAATCATCGGTGTCGCCATGGAAATTTAATACGTTTTCACCAATAAGGATGAAATATTTGATATTATTCTCTAGCAATGATTCTATTACATTCCTGTAAAGAAACATAATATCGTTATAAAGCAAGTCGTTCCATTCTCCTAACATCTCTATAATACAATAATGCTCCTCATAATTCACCATCAGTATTTTAATAAAGAGTGTTTGGGACCCAAACTCGTCCCATTGAGGATGAATCAAGTGGTTGTAAACAGAATTTGTGAACGTAAATTCGCTGTACTCTCTTTTGAAGAAAGGCGAATCAGGGTCATTTGTAGCTACATAGTTACCTCTCCAGTTGTAATATGGTTCAATCTCATGCATTACGTTACTTTGGATAAATAGTAGCCACCAAAAGCAAGTGCAATCCCTAAAATATTTGTAGCAGATATGTAAAGTATCATGTATTTAATACTTCCATCTCTGCCCAGGTTAAATACATCAAATGCAAAGGTGGAGAATGTTGTGAAGCTGCCAAGTATTCCAACAAACAAGAAAAGTCTAATTCCGGGTGAAACGTAAAATCTGTCAAACATTCCCCAAAGCAGTCCAATCAAAAACGAACCAATTAAATTTATTACTAGAGTGGCCCACGGGAATGCTTGGTTGTGAGTCCTATAATAAATTAGAAAAATAAGATATCGCAAAACAGCCCCAATACTTCCACCTAACGCAACAGCTAATATCTTTTGAATCATAAAGCAAATTTTAAACCTGGGATATTTTTTAAATCAGAATACAGCTTCTCTAATTTCGATTTGCTTTGCAAAGTAACTTTGTAATTATAGCTGACATAGGCTCCTTTACTGCTTTTTTTATTTCCCTTGTACGAGTAACTAATATCTAATTTATCAAATAATTCAATTAGCTCATTTTTGTTTTCATCATCAGTAGCTGTAGCATCAAAAACTGCTTTTAGTTCGAAAGTAACAGGAAATTCTATCTTAACACCTTTTATTGCCTTATTCAAGTTTTTTAGGTTACCGTTATCTGATACCTTTTTCTTTGTCATGTAATAAACTAAAATTGATAAATAAATTTAATCCGGCCCCATCTGAAATCGTATCCATTTTTAAACTCAGGTGAAAGATAAAAATTTTGAAGTTCAATGCCTGCTTTCTTATAATATACTGCAAACCCAACACTTACATTGGCTACGAGTCTGTTAATATTACTGGTTTGTACAGTATAAGGATTATTTGTGTTAAATATTCCACCCTGTAATGTAGCATCATACAACACCAAATTTGTTTCTGCACTTAAAAAAAACCAATATTGAAATGGACTTTTCACAGGTTGTCTGAGTGAACTTCTATAGATGTTTGTTGCAAGACCTTTAAAAACTGGGACAAAACTGCCAGCTCTAAAATATAAACCACTTGCGATTTTATTGAAAACAGTACCAAAATTACCTCCGGCTGTTACATTGAGCTCAATGTGTGGAGTGCTTACAACTCCTTTCTCAAGTTTTAATGAATAATCGATTACTATGTTATTCTTAATTTGATTATCCCAACCAATAGGTTCAATATTATGTATTGATGATTGAACAATCCCTCCCATTGAAGCAGGTCCGATAACTCCAAAATTAACACTACTTTTTATAGAAATATTTTTTTTTCAGATTATAGCTTTCTCTAAACTGACCTATTGTTAAAAACGCAGAAAATGGGCGATCATCTAACGAAATTTCTTCAATATCAGGATTTGTCGGTGTATAAATATTCTGCTTTATAGAAAATCCATATAGGTCAATTTGTGAGCCTCTAAGTCCAATAAGCAGGTTACTTAGTGGCGATCGTTTTGCAAGTGGTGTTACAAGCTCGATCTGAACTCCATTTGTGTAATAATAATCCGTGTTATTAAAAATATCGTTNTCAAAAACTACTTTTAGGATTGTGGGAGAGTTTGCAACGTAATAATCATTATTAATGTAGGTAATGTTGACAGGAAACGTCTTTCGAGGAACGTTAGTTGATAATGAAGCTATCTCACTTATACTATAGCTTACTCTATTCCCTACATTATTACTAACCTTAGCAGAGTATATAAATGAAGTATCGACACTTGAATTATTATAATTTAAATCAAATGTGGTCTTTTTATCGATACTAATTAGATGATTATTTTGCCTTGTAGAATAACTATCGGGATTCGTTTCCTTATTTGTCTCTTTATTCTGTCGCGAGCAAGAAGCAACACTACCCAGAATAATGGTTAATGACAGATATGTTAGAAGACGAAGCATCATGCAAAGATAGTCATTTGACATTATGAGACTTTACAAAACTAATATTAGCATTATCTGCTATCTTGAGCTATCAAAATATTTTAGGATATTTTTCCGGGTTATAATCGTGCATTACATTATAAATTCCATCAAACACATCTTCTGCGTTGGGGTTAGAAAAATAATCGCCATCGGTACTATATGCTGCTCTGTGAGGTTTAGCAGTTATTGTATGAGGCTCAGCATCAAGATGATAATAACCTCCATGTCCTTCAATAACAATTTGTAACATATAAGCTGTAGCTCCGCCGGGCACATCTTCATCAAAGAAGATCACTTTGTTTGTTTTACTTATTGATGATACAATTATGTGATTAATATCAAATGGTATTAGGGTTTGTACATCAATTAACTCAACACTTATATTGAAATCTTTAAGCTGTACTACTGCATCTTGAGCAATGCGTACACACGACCCATATGTAACAAGCGTAATATCACTTCCTTCCTGCAATATTTTAGGAATACCAACAGGTGTTTTAAATTCCCCAACATTATCTGGCTTTTTTTCGCGTAAGCGATAACCGTTAAGAGGCTCAATGATTAAAACTGGTTGATCCGATTCAAGATAGGTATTGTAAAATCCTGCTGCCTGGGTCATGTTGTGCGGAACAGCAACATGAACTCCTCGAATCGAATTAATAACCATACTTAATGGTGAACCTGAGTGCCAGATCCCTTCAAGTCTATGTCCTCGGGTGCTAATAATCATTGGTGCTTTTTGTCCGCCTCTGGTTCTGTAATGTGTTGTTGCCAGATCATCACTAAGAACTTGTAAGCCATACAGTAAATAGTCGAAATACTGAATCTCGGCAATAGGTCTAAGTCCTCTTAATGCCATACCAAGCCCCTGCCCTATTATAGTCGCCTCACGAATACCAGTATCGAATATTCTATTTTCACCATATTTTTTCTGAAGCCCTTCGTAAGTCTGATTAACTCCACCAATGAGTCCAACATCCTCGCCAAATGCAACTACTAATGGGTTGTTGTTAAAGATATAATCAAAATTGTCTCTAAGTATTTCTCTGCCCGGCACATATTTAGAATCATTAGAATATACTGGTTCAATACTAGTAATATTTAATGCTGATAGTTTCGACTCACTATATAGATGTGAACTGTATCGGCGCTCGTTGATATCCATTTCTTTCTTCAACCAATTTGTAACATTAATTTTTAGTGAGTTATGAGGATTACTGCAACTATCACAAATAAGTCGTAGAATTTTCTTTGCTGAAGATATTATATCTTTATAGATTGGTTCACCAATTTTTATTAACTCTTGTTTGATAGCCTCTATTTCACTTTTTTCTGTACAATTACATGTTGTAATATCAACAAGATTCAGGAACTCTTCTTTTTTGGATATTATAGGTTTTAAGTAATTATTCCAAGCATTTTTTCTGGCTTGACGTGCTCTTTTTGTAGCTTCGTTTTCAATTTCATCAAGCTCAGATTCAGATGCAATAGCTTCATTGATAATCCATTGACGCATTTTAACAATACAATCAATTTCTTTTTCATGTATTAGTTGTTCTTTCGTTTTATACCTTTCGTGTGATCCTGATGTTGAATGACCTTGTGGCTGCGTACATTCGCGAATATGAAATAACACAGGCGTGTGTTCCTTTCGACAAAGTGCAATCCCTTGACTGTATAAATCAACTAATGATGCGTAATCATAACATTTTCCTCTAAATATATAAAAACCATTAGTGCCTTTTAGTTTTTCAAAGCCAGAAAGGATTTCGCTAATATTACTTTTTGTTGTTTGTTGTTTATTAGGCACGGAAATACCCCAACCATCATCCCATATGGATATTGCCATAGGAACCTGCATTACACCTGCTGCATTTATAGTTTCAAAGAAATGGCCTTCTGAGGTAGAAGCATCGCCAATTGTGCCGAATGCAACTTCATTTCCTTTATTACTAAAATCCTTAAATTCGTTAAGCTCCTTATTTTGTTTAAACTGTTTAGAAGCAAGTGCAAGTCCCAATAAACGAGGCATTTGACTGGCAGTGGGTGAAGAGTCTGCTGAAGAATTCTTTTGTACTACTAAATTAAGCCAATTCCCATTTTCATCTAGGCTTCGAGTTGCAAAATGGTTATTCATTAAACGGCCACCATTGGCTCGGTTTGCATTAGGGTCTGTATCACCATACAACTGTGAAAAAACTTCTTCTAATGTCATCATTCCAGTTGCAAGCATAAAAGTTTGATCGCGGTAGTACCCAGAACGCCAATCTCCGTTTTTAAAGGCCCGGGCCATTGCAAGCTGTGGGATTTCTTTCCCATCACCAAAAATTCCAAATTTTGCTTTACCTGTTAATACTTCACGTCTTCCCAATAAACTTGCCTGACGACTTTCGTTTGCAATTCGATAGTCGCTTAACACTTCTTCCTTTGTCAAATTATTGACATCCGTCAGACNAGTTAATTTTTTCAATGTATTAATAGTTATTAAGCTTTAACGGTTCAATTACATATCGATTCTACAGACTCCAGTATCAACTTGAACGTTCCTTTTCAAAACTTTCAGCTAAAAAAATTTCGATCGAATATAGTCAGGTTTATCAGTAAATATGCTAAAAATTTCGAATTTACAAAGGTAATTAAAAATGATTCTAAATAACAATTCAATTAGAATTTGAGGCCAATCCCCACAGGGCAGTGGTCGGAACCGATAACATCAGGTAGTATAAAAGCATCAGTTACATTTTTTACAATATCCGGACTTACTAAAAAATAATCAATCCTCCAGCCAATGTTCCTTGCTCTTGCATTAAATCGGTAACTCCACCAACTATAAGCAATCTTTGTGGGATATTTCATCCGAAAAGTGTCAACAAATCCGCTGCTTATAATATTGTTGAAACCATCAATTTCAACCTGTGTATATCCTGCTGTTTTATTGTAATTACTTTTCGGATTTGCAAGATCGATTGGCTGATGAGCTACATTTAAGTCACCGCATAAGATGACCGGTTTTGTTTCTTCCAATGCCTTTAAGTATGAAAGAAGATCAGCATCCCAATTTTTTCTGTAATCAAGACGAACTAATTCGGAACCAGAGTTTGGCACGTAAACATTAACAAGATAAAATTCATTGTATTCGGCTGTTAACACTCGTCCTTCCTGATCATGCTCTTCAATTCCAATATCTGCTACAATCCTTTGGGGTTGTGATTTACTTAATATTGCAGTTCCAGAATATCCTTTTCTAACAGCAGAGTTACTTGTAAAATGAAATCCTGAATCGAATAGAACAGTATTCACCTGATCATCTTGTGCTTTAGTTTCTTGAATACAAAGAATGTCAGTATTAAGGCTATCAACTATTTCGTTAAGACCCTTCTTTTGAAGAGCCCGTATCCCATTAACATTCCATGAAATTATTTTGAGTTCCATTTTTTCCGTTTTTACTTAATGTTGCAAATTTAGTTTTTATTGGGATTTATTGTTTATTGGACTAATTTCGAAAGCATCAAAATATATAAAGTGCAATAACAGAAGCGATACCGCCCACAATCATAATTACAAAAGTATAAGGTAAGATTGACTTGGCTTTAACACCAGTAATTGCGAGTAGCGGAATGGCCCAAAAAGGTTGAATCATATTAGTAAGCTGATCACCATAAGCAAGTCCCATAATTGTTTTTGGAACTGAAACACCCAGCTGTTGGGCAGCTTCTACCAAAATAGGACCCTGTACTGCCCATTGTCCACCACCACTTGGCACAAAGAAATTTATGACAGCTGCACTTAAAAATCCATAAATTGGCAGGGCTATAGGAGAAGAAACAGATATTAGGCTTTGCGTAAACACATCTGCCAATCCGGAACATTTCATTAATCCCATGATTCCAGCATAAATTGGAAACTGAATCATGATTCAGTTTGATGAAGAGATGGCGGAAGTTACAGCTTTCATAAATTGTTCAATATTAGCATACAATATTAGGCCCAACGATAGTAAAATAAAGTTGATTAAATTGATATTTAAAGCAGACAAACCATATAAATAAAACTGGTAGACAGATATAAAGGCTATGACAATTCCTAGCGCAAAACCCAAATATTGCCTTCTACTTTGAGAAGGTAAGATTGGTGCTGCTTCAGGTAAATCTAATTGATCTGTAAAGTTGTTTGCCTTTATCCTTGAAAGTAGGAGAAATGTTGATGGGATAAGCACTAAGAAAGCAGCATATAGAGTTATATTCATACTCGAAAAAATAGTTTCACTAACTGGGATTACACCCATCAATCCTGTTAGAAAATGATTGCTTTCAGCTACAGTTAGAGGAGCTGATCCACTCAAACCACCATGCCACACCATCATCCCGGAGTATGCTGCAGCTACTAACAAAGGATAATTGAGACTCATAGAAGCCTGCCTGGCTCTTTCTGCAATCGATCGAGCAAGTAACGCACTAAAGATCAAACCTAAACCCCAATTAAAATATGATAATAACAGGCTGAAGATAGCTGTAAGCAATATGGCTATTGTACCATTATTTATCTTTGAAAGAATAACTCTTATTAGCTTTTGAAAAATTGGAGTTAATGCCAGCACATTTCCCAGAACAAGTATGAGCATCATTTGCATTGCAAATGCCAGCAAATCCCAGAATCCTTTCTGGTAGTAGTTCAGAAGCTGTAAAGGATAAATGCCCTCAACATTTTGCGAGGTAAATATCAGCACTAGTAGGTACACTACAAAACTCAAAATAATTGCTAGTGCAAGGGTAGATGGAATAATACTTCCTTTACTTCTTCTTACCATCTTACGACCATATCGATTTAAAGGATATAACAAACAAAATAGTGAGCCAAATTAACATATTATTAATATTGCTTTACCATTTGTCTTGCTTTCAAAAAAGAGATGTTAATGATGGAATCCACCACCTTCTTTCTCACTAATTGGAGTTGTAACTTTATGGGCTTTGAAGTATTCTAAGCTTCGTTTAACATCTTCAACAAACAGATCAGTCAAATCGCGACTAACCCCATGTCTTACCATAATTCTCATGACAACAACATCTACAATATTTGGAGGAAGAGAATATGCCGGAGCCTGCCATCCACGGGTCCTAAGTCTATCTGAAAGATCGAACAATGTAAATCCGTGATCAACTCCTTCTTTTAATTTCCACAATAACGCAGGTATACCATCTTTACCATTATAAATTACTTCAAAAGGACCCAGTTTATCAATTTCGTTACCCATATGAACTGCCGTATCATAACAAGCCTGTTGTATTCTTCGATAGCCTTCCTTTCCAAGTCTTAAAAAATTATAGTACTGAGCAATTATCTGTCCTGCAGGGCGTGAAAAGTTAAGCGCAAAAGTATCCATTTCGCCACCAAGGTAGTTTACCTTGAAAATTAAATCTTCTGGCAGATCTTCTTTGTCACGCCAAACAACCCAGCCCACACCTAGTGGTGATAATCCATATTTGTGTCCTGATGCGTTTATTGATTTTACACGGGGAAGTCTAAAATCCCAAAGCAATTCAGGGTCGATAAAAGGTGCTAAAAAGCCTCCACTGGCACCATCAACATGAAGAGGAATATCAAGTCCCGTTTCTTGTTGTAGTTTATCCAGTGCATCAGATATATCCTTGACAGGTTCGTACTGGCCAGAATATGTAACGCCAAGAGTTGGAACTACGCCAATTGTATTTTCATCACATCTTTTTATGGCTTCATCGGCATTCATAATCAATCTGCCTTCATCCATAGGAACTTCACGAATTTCAATATCCCAATATCGAGCAAACTTATGCCAACATATTTGAACCGGTCCGCAAACCATGTTGGGTTTATCAGTAGGCTTTCCTGCTTTTCTCATTTTATCGCGCCAACGCCATTTCATAGCCATTCCTCCAAGCATTGCCGCTTCACTTGATCCGGTAGTAGAACAGCCTGTTGTGTTTGCTGCCGTAGGTGAATTCCATAAATCGGCAAGCATATGTACACATCGGCTTTCAATTTCTGCAGTTTGTGGATATTCATCTTTGTCGATCATGTTTTTATCGACCGATTCATCCATTAATTTGTGTACCTGCTCTTCCATCCATGTTGAACAAAATGTTGCAAGATTTTGACGCGAATTTCCATCCAGCATTAATTCGTCATGAACTACCTGATAGGCATGACTAGGATTTTGCTCTTTAGAAGGAAATTTATATTTCGGGAGAATTATTGACAGATCTTCGGAAGCAAATACATCGTCAATTAACGATTCTCTTACTGTGTTTTTCTCATGCAGTGGCATAGTTATTATTTTTAAAAATTAATCTTTATTTTCTGTTTTCCACTCAGGTTTCTTAATCATATTTATAATTATAGGAATTCCAACAAAAACTATAACTCCACCTATTAGAAACGACACATAAAACGTAGGGCTTCCTACTTGGAGTTGTTCGGGAGGGAAAAATCCTATAAAGAAAGCAAATATGACGGCTAATATCCCGACTCCAGCAATAAGCCACATCCCAAAATTACCCCAAGGCAGTTTGAAAGCTCTTTCGACATTAGGACGCGTATAACGAAGTTTAATAGCAGAAACAAAGAGTAAGAAATACATTATCAAGTATGGAGATACCGTTAATATAGACAATATAAAAAAGGCGCTACTTACAGTTGGCATAATCAAGAACACAAAAGAAAGAGATGTAACTATTAATCCTTGAATAAGGAGAATGTTTTGTTGAACTCCATTTTTATTTGTTTTTGCCATGAAAGGAGGCAAGTCGCCATCTACTGCAGTTGCCAGTAATCCTTTACTAGGTCCAACGATCCATGCAAGAACTCCTCCAACTGCTCCAAAGGCAATTAAAAACCCCATAATCGGTAATAACCATCCAATACTGAATTTATCTAGTAACTCATTAAGTCCTTGCATTATACCAGCAGTAAGGTCGATACCAGATGCTGGAATAACTGCCGCAATAGATAATGAACCTAAAGTAAATATAATTATGATAATAAACATTGCAGTGAAAATTGCTGATGGAAATTGTGTTGTGGGTTTTTTAAGCTCAGTCACATGAACTGCTCCTACTTCCATACCGGCAAACAGCAAAACTATACCGGCCAAAAATGCAAGACTGTTAAAACTTGAAAAATTGGGAAGGAAATTCAAAGCCTGACCTGCTTGAATGAACTCAAGATTATTACCCATCACTACCCATAATATTCCTAATACTATAATAAGTACTCCTGGGAATAATGTTCCTCCAATAACTCCATAAGTTGCAATTTTACCAGCCGTCTTCATACCTTTAAAACTTGCAAATGTTGCACCCCAATAAACAATTAATATAACTGCAAAATTGAAGAACTTGTTATTAGCAAGTGATTGGTCAAGAAACAAGTAAGACAAACCTGCTGCTGCAAAAGACAGAACCGTTGGGTACCATATTACATTTTGCAACCACTGGAGCCATATAGCAATAAACCCCGTATTTGACCCAAATGCTTCCTTTACCCAACGATAAACTCCTCCAGATTTAGGCCATCCAGTTGCTAATTCAGCTGACACCAATGAAACAGGTATTAAGAACAAAAGTGATGAAAATAGTATATAAAATATCATTGACAGGCCTTCTTTTGCCATCATAGGTAATCCTCTCAAACTCATAACAGCAGCTACACTTAACATGGCTAAGCTGAATACACTTAAATAATGTTTACTAGAAGTAGAATTTTTCATCTTTATTATTTTAGTTATTAATATTTGTATTATTCTTATGGTTTAAAGCTAATGACAAAAAATTATAAATCATTGGCTTCCCCTGATTTGCACTTATATCCACTTCAGCATGAAACTGTTCTCCAAATACCATTCTACCTTTTATCTTCTGTACCTGAACATATGAAGATTTTGCAAGTAACTCAAAACCTATTATTGAAAATACTTCTTCTGCAGTTGCCCAACTATGAATCTCAACACCAAAAAATGGATTTGGTATATTTTTAAAAACAGGCGACTTCTTAATAATTTCTATTGAGTCAGGTACCACTTCCGTTTCAATATCTAAAATTGTATGATCAAACCAGCCTGTACTATGTGCATAAGTATATCCGTATGCCATTACTTCTAATTGATGGCCTGCACATATTCCCAGAATAGGTATATCACTGTTTCTAACGATCTCAAATCCACCATTAAACTCATACATTGGAAGATTTGGATAGTTTGCATTATTACCACTAAATATAATTGCAACCGGTTGTGGGTTTAACGACTCCAAAATGTCTAGGGATATTTCGTAATGAGGTATTGTAACTGTTTTCAGGTTAAGATCAAGTCCCTCTACAAATTCTGCCAGTTGAGTAAAAGTAAAGCCATTATACTGATCTCCTACTAATAGTACATAATCATCATCAGGTACAATGGGTGGTTCAGGACTTCCTGGAGAATAAAAAACTGCAGTATATACTTGTGGAGCATACCCGTAAAAATCATTAATTATTAACTTTAGGTACTTTGCGGAGACAGGTGTAAAATCAATTATGTTTCTAAACGTATGATTATCAGTAGTTACAGTTTCTTCGATCTTAGTCCAGTTTTTCCCATCTAAACTGCTCATCCAATAAAAGTCAGTTAACCATCCTTCTTTCGAATTAGGGTTCGAAAGCATCCATATCCTACTAAATTCTGTTGGTTCTGGAAACGTGAATTCTACCCATGGATGGGTTTTATACGGTGGCGGTGGTTCCCAATATGTTGTATTTCCTATATCAGTTAAATCAATAATATTCTCTGCATTGGCTCCATTTGATACTGCTACTAAATCAACTTTTACTCTTTTGAGGTTCATAAAATGATCATCTGATTTAGTATCTAAATAAAATCTTGATGATGTCCAACTACTTTCATTCCCGAGTTTGTCAGTAGCTTTTACCCTCCAGTAATAATATTGTTTGTCAATGGGTAATCTATCTTTTTCTTCCAGAAGTTTAGAAGTAATAAGTTCAGTTTTAGCTTTAACGTTATTGTATTCAATTAGAATATCAGTAAATTGCTTATCCGATGCTATTTGAATAGTGTACATTATTGGTTCAACACCACACTTTGTGTTAAAAAAAGTTATTAATGGTCTATCATTAGTGCAAATTACATCGAATGAAGGATTGTTGGTAAGGCTCGGTGGAATAATAAAATTAACACAATTATCCTTCTGCGAACAGGAGTTTAACAAAACGAATACAAAAAAGATGAATGAAAAGTTCTTGAATTTACTGGGTGTTAAATTCATAATTAGAGAGTTAGGTTTTCTTGTGTGCCAAATATAACAAAAATTATTAATATTTTCTATTAATGAAAAATTGTTATTGTTAAATGGCGGTGTAATTACACTTATTTGATAAATAATTCTGCGTCAAATTTTCAGAGAGTATACTAGCTTAAATTATAAGCATAACTGAATCTTTAGCGATCGTTTTGCACTATTAATATTTATACTTAAAAATAATAGCTAGTTAATAGTGGCCTAATGCTCACTTCATAAAGAAACTTTATCCTTTTGATAATGCGTGTTAAACGATCAATTAGCTGAATTGACTGGAATTTTTAGGATCGACTTTGAATCCTGTAAAATGAATGGTTATTTAGAAACGGTGCCTATTAGAAGCTATATCTAAAAGCAATTAGAAAATTTCTTCCAGGAGCAGTTATTCCTGATGAATACGTCCTATATCTATAATCCAGAATATTGTCTAACCCAAAAGATGTAATAAATTTTTCATTAAATGCATAACTTCCCATAAAGTTTAAAGTCCACCAACCAGGTGAATAAGGTTTCCCATTAGCATCCGTAGCATATAAATACGCTTTATCCCTTTCGCTTGGGGCTAAGTTGCTAAAACCAATTTCTGCATTATAATCAACTCCAACAGCCATTTTCAATTTGTTTTTCTCAAAAGTAATCTTAGTTTCACCATATAAAGGTGGTGCATGTCGAAGTGGTTCTCCTGAATCGTCTTCACCCTTAATTGTTGTTAATATCGTTTTTACAGCAAGGTTTTGAAATATTTTAATATCAAATATAATACTTGCTCCGTAAATTTGTGCACTGCCGGTATTAACAATAGCTTGTACACGACTTAATTCGCCATCGTACATAATAGAATCATGTCCGTTTAAGGTAAAATCTCTCCTTACCATTGCATTAACAAGGTATGAATAAAAAGCAGTTAGCTCAAGTTTGGCAACTCCATTGAATTTTTTGATTATACCTACATCCAGATTGTACAGATATTCAGGTTTTAAATTCTTATTTGGGACTACAACATTACCTGGTTCCGAATCAAATATTTTTGCTACATCATCTAAATTAGGAGCACGAAATCCAGAAGATAGGTTTATGTTAAACTGCCATCCATCCGGATGATAAACAATTCCTGCACTGCCCGTTATTGCCCCGTTGTTAATTCTAATATCGGAATATGGCAAATGATAGTAGGTAGTATCATTAAATTTTGAATTCAAACTTATATAGGAAAACCTAATTCCGGTTAATAATGTTAAAGGGATATTACTGAAATTTCTTTTGTAACTTAAATACGCGCCCGACTGAAAAAATTTTGTCCCACCATCAGGATATCGACTTGATATAGCTATTCTTTCCTGATTTCTAATATTTTCCTTAACCCCTTGCGACTGAACATCATTGTAAACAAGTTCAATTCCATAATAAATATAATTGCCAATGGTTAAGACTTTATCAAAATCCACATTAATTGAAAAAATATCTACCTGTTCTTCCCGTTTTTGCAACCAGTCGTTTTTATATCTTCTATCGGATCTGCCTTCTTTAACATTCTGATATCCAAAAGTGAAAACAGCATTATCATACCATGATGCGTTATTTTGCATATTTAGCGATAACCTATTCATTATCCATTGCTGTGGTTCATAATTCCACTCTGCATACTTAAGTATATCATCTGAATATTGCAACAGTCTATCATACCTTGGTACTGCAGAGGTTGTTGTAAGATACAAGCTGTAAGCCCAAGTTATTTTTTCACTAAACCTATGTTTAACTTTTGTTATCATACTTATTTGGTCATAGCCAGAGAAACGTTGTACTTCAGGATTGGAATTGTTCATTATTGTATCAATACCATCTATAACATCCACATATTCATTCCTAAGATTGTAGCTATTATGCATGCTACCCATACGTAAATCATCAAATTTACTATATGATATATTCGCCCCTAAGGCCCACTTATTATTAGATAGATTAAAATTTGCATTTAAAGTTCTCTCAAAATCTGCGGACGCTATTCGTGCTAAAGCATGCCCTGAACCAATCATTTTATCACCAGAAGAAAATGTAGGAACAATTGTATGTATATCAATAACTCCTCCAAGTGCATCACTTCCATAAATGTTAGTGCCAGGTCCAAAAATAATTTCTGCCTCTTCAACACTGTTCACATCAGCCTGAAGTACATTGTGTAAATTACCACTGCGGTAAATAGCATTATTCATTCTTATACCATCAACAACCATCAATATTTTATTTGCTGCAAACCCTCTTATCATAGGGCTTCCACCTCCAAGCTGACTTTTTTGTACATAAACCTGATTTCCTGAAGCAATCATATCAGCAGACGTAGCCGGATTATTGAAAATAATGTCTTTCCGTTTAATCTTTTCAATTTTATTAGGGATTTCATTCGATTTGGTTTCCCACTTGCTTGCTGCAACAATTACTTCATCAAGATTAATCAGCTTCTGATTTAATGGCACTTTAAATTTTAGACTTTCAATAACCTTACTACTTAGCGATACTGCAATATATGAGGGATGCTGAAAATTTATATTCTCATCTCCAGAAAAACTACTAATATCAGCTACTCCTATGTTGTTTGTAAGTCCAGTAATGGTTTTATCTTTATTAAAAATAACAACATTTGGTATAGGATTACCAGTTTGCTGATCGTAAACAAAAATGTTTTGGGATATTGTCTCAGTAGCAATGATGATCATCAAAAAAACTAGGGTAGAGAATTTACTTAAGTTCATTATTTTAAATGTAATATATCTAGTTTTTTGAGAATATAGNGCTTAGAATTATTTAAAAACTTAACGTTTTTTATTGGAGCCCTTTTGTTTTGCAGCTTCTTCAAGTCTTTTCTGGAAAGCTGATTTTTTCTTTGGTGGTTTCTTTTTATTTCTTTCAATCTGGGCACGTAATTTGTTTTCATTTATTGCATATCTGAAAACAAACATCTGACCAAAAGTAATTACATTGGCAAGAAAATAATAATAGCTCAAGCCTGAAGCATAACTGTTAAAAATACCAAGGAACATGATAGGCATAAGATACATCATGGTCTTCATACCTGGCATTTGTGTTGTTTGAGATGCCATCATTTGATTATTCAGATAGGTGTACATTATTGTTGAAACAGTCATTAATAATGTAAAAAGGCTAACATGATCTCCATAAAATGGAATATCAAACGGCAGACTTGCAATCGAATCATAACTTGATAGGTCGTGGGCCCATAAAAATGGCTGTTGGCGCAGCTCTATTGAAGCAGGAAAGAACCTGAACATAGCAAAAAGTATAGGCATCTGGAGAAGCATCGGCACACATCCAGCTGCAGGGTTGGCACCTGCCTTTTTATACAAAGCCATCACTGCCTGTTGCTTTTTCATTGCATCTTCCTTCTTGGGAAATTTTTTAGATAGCTCGTCAACCTCAGGTTTTAATACCCTCATCTTAGCCGATGAATAATAGGTTTTGTACGCGATTGGGAAAAGTAACGTTTTCAACATAATAGTCAATACGAGAATAACAATACCGTAATTCCACCCATAACCTCCAAGCCAATCGAATGTTGGTATCACAATATATTCATTTATCCATGCAAGAATAAAAAATCCCCAGCCAATTGGTATTTGCCTTTCAAGATCTACATCGTATGCTTTTAGTGTATAAAATTTATTTGGTCCGTAATAAAAAGAAAATGGTATGCTAGTTTCACCTCTTAGGTTTATGGGAAGCTCAAAGTCGGCTTCCATTGATTTAAGGTATCTGTCAGAACCGGGATTTTCCTTTTCAAATACTGTAAGTTTGCCGTTGTTAAACGAATTTTTAGCAACTATTGTAGAGGAAAAGAATCGCTGTTTAAATGAAACCCATTTTAACTTGGTAGTTATCTGTTCTTCATCGTCATCAGTTTCTGACATGTAATCAACTTCATCCTGAAAGAATTTGTAGTAAATGGTTGATCCATTGAATTGGTCGATTGTTTTTTCCTGTTGACGTAAGTCGGCAAACCAGTTTAAATCAGCATAATTCGAATTTGAAGAAATAACCCCATCCATTCCAACAATGTTGATTGTGAAATCAAACATGTAGTTGTCGCCACTAATTTTATACAGGTACTCAATATAGCTATTTGGATTAACAACTCCTTCTCCTGTATCAGTATACAACCGCATACTGAATGAAAGGGAGTTGTTTCCAGAAACAACCATGTTTTTTGATATATTTTCACTAGGAGTAAAATATAGATCCCTCGTATTTATTGATCTATTATTTATTGAAAAAAACGATAATCCAAATCTGGTAGTTTCAGGATTGAATAATATTACAGGGAGTGAATCATAGGTCTTATATTTTTTTAACTCAACTGTTTTAACATATCCACCCTTATTACTTATTTCCAACTTAACCAGATCGTTTTCAATAATATATAATTGCTCATCACCTTGAGCAGCATTTGCAAATAGTTCATATTTACTTTTAAGTTCAGAGTACGTTTCAGATGTAACTTCAGTTATCTGTTCTTCCGGAGTTTCGGGTTGAGTTGCCTGTTCTAATATTTTGGTTGACTTTGCGAGAACTTCTTCATTATGCCTTTGGATCCGTGCTATGGAATCTGCTTGGCGTTGCTGTTTTGCAAGCTCCTCTTCAGAGGGTGCCATCCAATATGTATAACCAATCATTATTCCTGCTATGAGGATAAAACCAATAATTGAGTTTCTATTCATATGATTTTATTTATCGTTTTTACATTATTCCCTGATATCAGAAAATAAGTTTGCAAATATATTGAGAATTATTTAATGCCAAACAAATACAATGCCGCTTCATTTAAGTTGTAACTACCATCTAATTAGTAATATAGCCAGTTTATTTTGTCATACCTTAAATAATAACACTCAAGTAAGAAATATTTTTATTGAAATAATAACATAAAACACTTGACATTTTAAAAAAATGGATTACATTTGTGATATCATTTTAATATCATATTAATATAAAAACAAAGTTATGAAAAAAGAAGTTGAATTTTCACCTATATCGGGTTATTTAGCCCTGTTTATAATTTTTATGCTTATCGTACCACCAGTACTAGCTATTATCTTTGTTAAAATAATTTGGATGATTGCATTTATTGTAATCGGACTATTTGGGATTCCTGGATTAGTAATAGTTAACCCAAATGAGTCGAGTGTACTTGTATTGTTTGGAGCATATAAAGGTACAATTAAGAAAAATGGCTTTTGGTGGGTTAACCCATTTTTCTCAAGAAAAAGAGTATCACTCAGGGCTAGGAACCTGGATAGTGAGCCAATAAAAGTAAATGATAAAATTGGAAACCCGGTAATGATTGGAGTGGTCATGGTTTGGCAAGTTGACAATACTTACAACGCAGCTTTTGATGTTGACGACTATGTACATTTTGTAGATATTCAGAGCGAAGCAGCAATACGTAGGCTTGCAGGACATTATCCTTATGATAACTTTGAAGATGAGGATGCCAATATTACCTTGCGTGGAGGAGGAGAAGCGGTTAACCAAATGCTCGAAGATGAAATTACAAAGCGTCTTTCAATTGCAGGTATTAGGGTAATTGAAGCCAGAATTAATTATATTGCATATGCTCAGGAAATTGCTGGAGCAATGCTTAAACGTCAACAAGCAACGGCTATTATTGCTGCACGATTTAAAATTGTTGAAGGTGCTGTTAGTATGGTTGAAATGGCACTTGATTCACTCTCCAAAAGAGAGATTATTGAACTTGATGAAGAGAAAAAAGCAACAATGGTTAGTAATTTACTGGTTGTATTAACATCCGATAAAGATGTTTCACCAATTGTTAATACTGGAACAATTTACTAAAATGATAAAATGTTAGAATAGCTGAATGAAATATCAGTAATAGTTTCTAATCTAGTCATTCACACATTTAATCATTCTCTCATTTGTATCTAATAAACAAAAATGACGAAGATATTTTTTAAAGAAGAACAAGGCTTTGGGTCAGGACCACTTTACCTAATTATGGGAGTAATTTATGCTATCCCGACCATAGTTTTTTTAATTGCGTTTTATCAGCAATATGTATTAAAGCAGCCTTGGGGTGATAAACCGATGTCGGATACTGGATTATTAATTACGGCACTAGTAATATTAGCAGTTCTTACTATTTCAGCTTTTTTGCTGTTTGGTTCAAAATTATTAGTGGAGGTTACAAACGAAAGTCTTTATTTTACTTTCAAACCTTTTATTAACAAACCAATAAGCTATTACAAGTCTGATATTGAAAGACATGAAATCAGAGAGTACAAACCTATACGGGAGTATGGCGGTTGGGGTATAAAACAAGGACTGAAAAGTATAGGGAAAGCGTATAATGTAAAAGGTAATATCGGTTTACAACTTTATCTAAAAAATGGGAAGAGGGTTCTTATTGGAACCCAAAGAGGTGATGCTCTCAATAGAGCGATGAAGAAAATGATGGAGATAAATTAAGTATGATTAAGAAAAAGGCATTTGTTTTACGGGTTCAACCAGAAGTACTTGAATCACTGGAGAAATGGTCACAGGACGAATTTCGTAGTATCAATGGACAGATTGAATGGATATTAAACAATGCACTCTCGAAGGCCGGAAGAAAGAAAAAACCCAAAAGATAAAGTTATGTTTTAGATTTAGCCAAAACTAAAAAAGTTTCTAATCTCCTATTTGTTCTTTGTGTTTTATTGCCGCCCTTAAAAATCCAATAAATAATGGATGAGGTTCTTTAACGGTACTTTTATATTCAGGATGAAATTGCACACCGATAAACCATGGATGGTTTTTAAGTTCAATGATTTCTACAAGATCTTTAGTCTGGTTTATTCCTGCTATGCGCATACCATTTTCTTCAAAACGTGATTTGTATTCATTATTAAATTCGTAACGGTGACGATGTCTTTCTTTAATGTCCTGCTTTTGATATTCCTTGTAGGTTAATGTGTCTTTATCAATATGACAATCATATAACCCTAATCTCATACTACCGCCAAGGTTTGATATATTTTTTTGCTCTTCCATTAGATCAATTACTGGATATGGCGAATCAGTATCAATTTCGGTAGTATGCGCCTCTTTTAATCCAAGAATATTTCTTGTAAACTCAATTGCAGCACATTGCATTCCTAAACAAATTCCTAAAAACGGAATATTGTTTTCACGTGCATATTTAATTGCATCTATTTTCCCATCAATGCCTCTACCCCCAAAACCAGGGGCAACAAGAATTCCATGAAGTCCGTCAAGTTCTTTACTAACATTTGAAGCATTAATCTTTTCAGATTGTATGCTTACAATATTTACTTTATATTCATTTTCAGTTGCGCCATGAACAAGTGATTCGTTGATTGATTTGTACGCATCCTTAAGTTCAACATATTTTCCAATTAAACCAATGTTTACAATGCCAATCGGATTTTTTAATCTGCTAACAAATCTTTCCCAATTTGCAAGATCAAGTTTATTGGTTATGGGTGTATCAGTAACCTTCAATACTTCTATATCGAGTTTTTCATCACGCATCAATAGTGGAACATCATAAATAGTATCAGCATCAATCGATTCAATAACGGATGTGGTTGAAACATTACAAAACTGGGCTATTTTACCTTTAATACCTTCATTAAGGTGATACTCGGTTCTACACACAATTATATCGGGTTGAACTCCCTGTTCCAGCATTGTTTTTACCGAATGTTGAGTTGGTTTCGTTTTAAGTTCCTCTGCTTTTTTTAAATATGGAACCAGCGTAAGATGTACTACTGCACAATTACTACCAAGCTCCCATTTCATCTGCCTTACGGTTTCAATAAAAGGGAAAGACTCGATATCTCCAACGGTTCCTCCTATCTCGGTAATAACAAAATCGTATTTGTTAGTTTGTCCTAATATTTGGATACTTCTTTTAATCTCATCAGTAATATGTGGAACCACTTGAACGGTTGTACCTAAATACTCTCCTTTTCTTTCTTTGCTAATGACATTTTGATATATACGGCCTGTTGTTACGTTATTTGCCTGTGATGTTGGTGTGTTTGAGAATCTCTCATAATGGCCAAGGTCGAGATCAGTTTCAGCACCATCATCTGTTACGTAGCATTCTCCATGTTCATATGGATTAAGCGTACCAGGATCAATATTAATATATGGATCGAGTTTTTGTATGGTTACTGAAAAACCTCTTCCTAGTAACAATTTTGCTAATGAAGCAGAAATAATTCCTTTTCCAAGGGATGATGATACACCCCCAGTCACGAAAATGTATTTTACCTTCTTTTCCATATTCTCAATGAGAAATTATTTTATTAAATTGAAAGCACAAATATAATAATCGAATGTCTGTCTTTAAGTAAAGACTGATAAAGTTTTTCACACGTAACTTTAAAAAGTTAGTAACTAATTTTATAATAGGATGGTTAGTAATATGTAGGACGTTTAACTCCAGCCATATTTTTTGCAACCCTAATTACTTGTAAAGCATATCCAAATTCGTTGTCGTACCAAACATATAAAACAATTCCCTTCTTATTAGGCGACACTAATGTTGCATTACTATCAAATACTAAGGTAGATGGCTCACTTGTGAAATCGGATGAGACTGCATCAGCAGATGTTGAATATTTTACTTGAGCAACCAAATCTCCTGATAAAGAAGTTTGTCTCATAATTTCATTAATTTCTTCAACACTAGTTTCTCTATTAAGAGTTAGCTTCAGAACAACTAATGAAACGTTTGGTGTAGGAACTCGTATTGCATTTCCTGTTAGTTTACCTTTTAGGCTCGGTACAATCTTACTAGCAGCACTTGCTGCGCCTGTTTCTGTAATCACAAGATTAAGGGGTGCGGATCGGCCACGACGCGTTTTTTTATGCATGTTATCAAGCAGATTTTGGTCGTTAGTATATGAATGCACTGTTTCGAGATGCCCCTGAGCAATTCCAAATTCCTTTTCGATAACCGCCAAAACTGGTGCCGCAGCATTTGTTGTACACGAAGCTGCTGAGAATACTGTTTCTTTTTTATAATCAACTCCTTTTTCATTTACGCCAAAAACTATATTAGGAATATCCCCTTTCCCTGGTGCAGTAAGAAGAACCTTCGAGATTCCTTTTGCATTCAGGTGTCGACCTAATCCCCCACGATCACGATAAATACCTGTATTATCTATTAATATTGCATTGTTTATACCATATTCTGTATAATCAATTTCTTCAGGACTATTTGCTGCAAGCATAAGTACCAAATGACCGTTTATATAAATAGTTTTTTCCTCTGGGTTTTCAATTGCAATACCTCTAAATGGTCCATGAATTGAATCGTGACGTAATAAAGAAGCTCGTTTAACAATCTGATCTTCGCCATTTCCTCTTGTAACAATAGCCCGAACTCTTAACTGATGTCCGTTACCTTGTATTATTAGCTCTCTTGCCAACAATCTCCCAATTCGTCCAAATCCGTAAAGCACAACATCAACAGGATGTTTAAATTTTGGTTCAACACCAATGAATTTTTTTAATTTAATTTTGATAAAGTCATCAGCATCAACGTAATCCTTTTTTGAATCACACCACTCTCCATTAAGTTTCCCTATATCAATTTTTGAAGGTTTAACATTACAATGCAATATCGCTTTTGCTAACTTTAATGAATCTTTTATATTGAGTTGTCTGTTGATGATGTTCTCTGCATAAGAATGCTTATACAAAATTAAACTTGCACTTCTATCGATTAGTTGGCTTCTGAACAATACCAGTTCGATCGATTTGTTGTAAAACAGTTTTGACAGTACGCTGATAAACTCATTTGCAATCATTTCCTGCCTCGCCCATTCATTGAGAGAGTCTTCATAACTACCGTTAATGTTCTTTTTATTTACCATTGCTTAGTATTTTCTAATTATATTTAGGTATTTAATAAACTAATTAGTTTGTGCAAAAGTAAAAAAAGAAGATAATTGCTAATACAAACTATCTTCTTTATATACATTCTTAATAATTAAGATTAGTGAAATGCCGCCAGGCTATAAGAAACATCTAAACGAATTAGTAATTTTTTTGTGCTTTACTGGCCTAAATAAGCTTTTAGCAAACGGCTTCTTGCGGTGTGTCTTAACCTGCGTATTGCTTTCTCTTTAATCTGTCGTACTCTTTCACGTGTTAAATCAAATTTTGCACCAATCTCTTCAAGTGTTAAACTGTAATTTCTACCAATTCCATAATACATATTAACTATGTCTCTTTCTTTTTCACTAAGTGTTGCTAACGAACGTTGAATTTCACTACCCAGAGATTCCCGCATTAATAGTTCATCTGTTTCTTCGTTATCTTTTGGAACAAAAAAATCAAGAAATTTGGCATCTTCATCACTTGCTAAAGGTGCATCCATCGACAAATATTTTGTAGCAATGCCCATGGTTGAATTAACTTTATGATCAGAGACTTCCAATTCATCAGCAATTTCAGTTTCAGAAGGAGGTCTTTCAAATAGTTGTTCAAGCTGTGATGAGATCTTTTTTATTTTATTAATAGATCCAACTTGATTAAGTGGAAGCCGAACAATACGGGATTGCTCAGCAATAGCTTGTAGTATAGATTGTCGAATCCACCAAACGGCATATGAAATAAACTTAAAGCCCCTTGTTTCGTCAAAACGCTGAGCTGCTTTTATTAATCCAAGATTACCTTCGTTGATCATATCAGGAAGACTCAATCCCTGATTTTGATATTGTTTTGATACTGATACAACAAAACGTAAATTTGCTTTTGTAAGTTTTTCAAGAGCTATTGTATCGCCATTTTTAATTCTTCGAGCCAGTTCAACTTCTTCCTCAGCGGTAATAAGCCCCTCCCGACCAATATCTTGCAAATATTTGTCAAGCGATGCTGTATTTCGATTGGTTATTGACTTGGTTATTCGAAGTTGTCTCATGCTTTCGGAATGCGATTAATCTATGAGTAAGAAAACGGACACGCAATTTATCAAAAATATTCTTAGAAACAAATTATTACATCATAAATTCATATGAAACTTTTACTCCATTAGGGTATTGCCCCTTAATTAGTATTATATTGCTTCTTGTATTATTTAGAGCTGATGTTAAATTATGCTGCGAGTTTACATTATAGCCATTTATTTCAGTTATAATAAAACCTTCATTAATGCCACTCCTGTCTAATATACCGTTATTTATATTAATGATTTTTAATCCACTTGCTATTTCGAGTGCCTTAAGCTCATCCGGAGACACCTGTTGTAATTCAGCTCCCAGAATATTATTGTAAAATGAATCGTCAGCCCTTACCAATAATGTGTTCCCGTTTACATTTTTTAAGGTCACATCGTAGTCGATTTTTTCATTATCACGGCTAATCTCGATATTCACAACGGTGCCAGGATTATATTGAGCAATTATGCCTAGTAGCGAGGATAAACTGTTTGTTGTAATACCATTAATTGATAATATTACATCGCCTTTTAAAATCCCGGCATCATAGGCTCCACCGTTCTCAACAACGCCGGTAACAAAAATACCTTCAACACTTTCAAGACCAATTGAGTTTGCAAAGCTGGCATTTATATCCTGAATTTGTACACCAAGATAGCCTCTTTGGATTTCTCCATACTCAATAATATCAGTAACTACTTTTCGCACAATATTAACTGGAATAGCGAACGAGTATCCTTCATAAACACCAGTATGAGAAGCTATTGCAGCATTAATCCCAATAAGTTCGCCAACAGTGTTTACAAGGGCACCACCACTATTGCCTCTATTTACAACTGCATCAGTTTGTATAAATGATTCAATTGATGATTGTCCTCCTAATATGTTAATGTTTCGTGCTTTGGCACTTATAATACCTGCTGTAACTGTCGAATTCAGGTCGAAAGGATTTCCTACGGCAAGAACCCATTCTCCAATTTTAAGATTATCGGAATTACCAAAAGTTAAATAAGGAAGGTTTTCTTCATTAACTTTAATCAATGCCAAATCAGTATTAGGGTCAACACCTATTATGTCTGCTTCTATTTCGTGCTTATCATTAAATGTAACAGATATTTTATCCGCACCATCAATAACATGATTATTGGTAACAATGTATCCATCAGAAGAAATAATTACTCCTGATCCAAATGTAACATATCCATTTTGACGCTGCGGGTATTGATGAAAATATTCTCTGAATTGGCCAAAAAAATCATCATATGAATTTGTTTTAGAAATAATTCTCGTTTTAATATGCACAACTGCATCCACAGATTTCTCTGCGGCTTTTGTAAAATCTACAAACTGTTGGGGTACATAACTTGCATTGTGAACTGGAGGTAAAAGCTTAGTATTATTCTGTTTAAGAGTGGTTTCAATCTGTTTCGAGCTATTACTTTTGTAACATTTATAGAAAATATTACAATTAAAACAACCAATGCTCCTGTAACACTACTTAAAAAACTTTTCGATATTGATATAGATTTCATTAATCTCACGTATTTTTGTTTTTATAACGGCAATTTAACGCACAAATTTTTTAGCTATGGTTAAATTATGTTAAATGACGTTACTAAAATCAACGCTTACAGAAACTAATTGTTGTGATAAACTAATTTTTTCATGAAAATACCTTTTCATAAATTTCAAGGAAACGGGAACGACTTTGTAATATTTGATAATCGAAGTAACACTTTTGCACTAACTACTTTGCAAGTGCAAAAGATTTGTAATAGAAGATTTGGTATTGGTGCTGATGGCTTAATTCTGGTGAATCAATCTCCTAAATATGATTTTGAGATGATTTATTATAATTCTGATGGCAACGAAAGCAGTATGTGTGGTAATGGGGGAAGATGTATAGCTGCTTATACAAGCTTGATTGGAATAGTTGGCAAAGAAATGACATTCGAAGCTACTGATGGTATCCACAATGCAATTATTAACGGCAATGAAGTTGATGGAACTAAGTGGGATGTAAGTTTACAACTAACTGATGTAGTTGAGATTGAAAAAAACGAGGGATATTATTTTCTTGATACTGGTTCGCCTCATTATGTTGAATTTGTTGAAAAGGTTGCAGAAATTGATGTTACAAAAGAGGGTAGGAAAACACGTGAAAGTGAACGGTTTGCCCCTGAAGGCACGAATGTAAATTTCGTTGAAAGCAACGCGAAAAGAATTTTTGTAAGAACCTACGAAAGAGGAGTTGAAGAAGAAACTCTATCATGCGGTACCGGTGTAGTTGCCTCTGCAATAGCTGTGTTTATTGACAGTGGAAAACATAGTATTCCTATTCACACAACTGGAGGTGAGTTCGAAGTGAATTTTACCTACACAAAAAAGGGTGATAAAGATAAATTTACTGATATCTGGCTTAGAGGACCCGCAAAGTTAGTATTTGAAGGGGAAATTGATATTTAATTCAGATCGATATTTAACATTGAATCTTAATGAATATACCCAGTAAACAAAGCTGGCTTCCTACTACCACCAAGGAAGTAAAAGAACGAGGATGGGATCAACTTGATGTTATCCTTTTTACCGGAGATGCCTATATCGATCATCCTTCTTTTGGAATAGCTGTAATCGGCCGTGTACTTCAGGACTTAGGGCTTAAGGTTGCCATTGTTCCACAACCGAACTGGCAAGATGATCTTCGGGATTTTAGAAAACTTGGTAAACCCCGTTTGTTTTTTGGAGTTTCTGCAGGAGTCATGGATTCAATGGTAAATCATTATACTGCTAACCGCCGACTCAGGTCAAATGATGCATATACACCAGGAAATAAATCAGGTTTCAGACCAAATTATCCTACCATGGTGTACTCAAAAATCTTGAAGGATATTTTTCCTGATACTCCAATAATAATTGGCGGTGTAGAGGCTTCAATGAGGAGATTTACGCATTACGATTACTGGAAAGATGAGCTGAACCCTAGCATGTTGTGGCAGTCGGGGGCTGATCTAATGGTTTATGGTATGGGTGAGAAGTCTATTACTCAAATTGTGAAATTGCTCAATAAGGGGGTACCTTTCAATAAATTAAATACTATACCACAGACTGCATTCTTAGTGAATTCTGAATCAGATATTCCGATAAATAAGAAGTGGGAAACAACTATGCTTGCCTCCCACAAAGAGTGCTTAAATGACAAACTGATTTTTGCTCGTAATTTTAAGATTATCGAAGTTGAATCAAATAAAGTATATGCAAAAAGGCTATTACAGCGAATCGAGGATAAATATCTTGTTGTAAATCCCGCCATTCCACTCCTGACTGAAAATGAAATAGACAAAACTTATGATCTCCCTTTTACAAGGCTCCCTCATTTTAAGTATAAAAGTAAAGGTCAGATCCCTGCATATGAGATGATCAAATTTTCAGTAAATATCCATCGGGGTTGTTTTGGTGGGTGTAGCTTCTGTACTATTTCAGCACATCAGGGCAAGTTTGTTTCTTCTCGATCGGAGAGGTCTGTTATGGAAGAAGTAAAAAAAGTGACACAATTACCTGACTTCAAAGGCTATCTCACAGATTTAGGTGGCCCGTCCGCTAATATGTACAAAATGAGAGGTGTTTATCAAAGAATATGCGACAAGTGTGTGCGCGCCTCATGTATCTTTCCCAATATATGTTATAACCTTAGCACATCTCACAAGCCAATGTTAGATCTATATGAAAAGGTTGAGTCAATACCGGAAATTAAAAAAGTAAATATTGGTAGCGGAATTAGGTACGACCTTCTCACAAAAGAGCAGAATGTTAATGGAGGTGATGATCTTGATAGTTATTTAAAAAGGGTTGTTACAAAAAATGTTTCAGGTAGACTTAAAATTGCCCCAGAGCATACATCGGAAGCTGTACTAAAAGTTATGCGTAAACCCTCGTTTGATCTATATCACTCGTTC
The DNA here is from genome assembly GCA_002686705.1 of Bacteroidota bacterium. The sequence continues at coordinate 42,370 of NYYH01000001.1, read as the reverse complement.
AAAAAGAAATTTTTGGCTATTAGTGAAAAAGCAGGATTAAAACAACAAATTATACCATATTTTATATCAAGTCACCCTGGGAGTACAGAGGAGGATATGGCTCAACTAGCTTCTGACACTAAAGCAGCAGGTTTACAACTTGAACAGGTTCAAGGCTTCACTCCTACTCCAATGACAAATGCAACGGTAATGTACTATACAGGAGTAAATCCTTATAACTTGAAACCGATTTATTCTGCACATACAAAAGAACAAAAAGAACGTCAGCATATGTACTTTTTCTGGTATAAACCAGAATTCAGAACCAGAATTAAAAATAGCTTGCTGAAGCTTGGCAGAAAAGACCTAATAAAAAAATTATTAGGTAAGTTTTGACAAGTTTATGATATACGTGTCAGAAATGATTACTAAATAAGTTTATTTAGGTTGGGATATTTATAATAAATTCCGAACCCATTCCTTCCTCTGATTTCACATTAATAGTAAATCCATGAGCATCTAGAATTTTTTTTACTATTCCTAGACCCAGTCCAGTACCTTTCTCTCCATCGGTGCCCAAGGAGCTATGCCTGGTAAAACCTGACAGTATACCTTCACTTACTCTTTTCGACATACCTACTCCTGAATCAATAATTGCAATTTGTAGATTGTCACCTACCGTAACATTAACTGATATACTACCATTTTCAGGTGTAAATTTAATTGCATTGGCTAATAGATTGTTGATTACTTGCAAAAACAACGTCATATCAACATCTATCTCAATGTCTTTTTTAAGGTTAGTCGAAAAACTAAGGTTTTTGGATTTAAGTTTCTTTTCAGCTGTCCTATAGGCCGTACTGATAATCTTTTTAAGACTTACCTTTTCTTTAACTACCTTAAAATTTCCTAGCTCAAGGTTTGACCAGTGATATAATTTATCATTGTAATCCAGTAATCTTAACATTTCCTCCTTAATGTTATGAATCATCTCTATGTAAAATTCATCGAGTTTGGAGAGTTCTTTTTTGTCGTTAACAAGCATATCAGCTATGCCAAGTACAGCAGCTACTGGAGACCGTAAATCATGTGATACAATTGAAACAAACTTATCCTTATATTCGAGTAAAGTTTTTAGCTTTCGTTCAGCCTTCTCAAGTTTTTCATAAGCTAGTTTTTGCTCTCTTGCCAGCTGAAGCACAACAGGTTCCTTGTCAATTTCTTCTTCAAGTCGGACAAATATGTATTTGTTGCTATTTAAATAAATTGCGATAGCAGACAAAGCTATTTCCTGTCCGTCGTTGAGTGTTTCGATCCAGATTCCTGATTTTATTTTACCGTTTTCTTTCTTTGCCCAAAATTCATCTGCTTCGATATTGAAAACTTCAAAATAGGGAAATACTTCGTAAATATTTATTTTATCGTTTTCAGAATATTCAGGTGCTAGCATACTAAACCACCATGGAATGTTCGAATTAATAATTATATTTTCATCCTCTTCAATCTTCAAACTCAGATAATCCAATGCTGCGAAAAGATTGCAATCTTTACCTGGTTCTATTTTTGTCTCAGACTCTTTAAGTAGTTTATCTTCATTTATTTTTTGAATAATGCCTCTTATGCTTTCCGCTTCACGGTTTTGGTCGACTAAAAATATCCAATATTCATTCTGGTTGGCCTCAACTAAATGAATATCGGCATATACTGCGCTGTTTGAAAGTACCTTATTTAGAATCATTGGAGAAATATGAGGGGGAATCATAGCATATAATGCTGGAACATATTCGTGAACAGGCTTCCCAATTTCAGGTTTTGTTCTCAAATACTCCTTATGAGGGCCATGAAAGCCAATGATTTTGCCTTTATCATCAGTCTTTATTATCAAAACACCTGTAAATGGAGGTAATTCATTAATGAGATATTCTATTATGTTGTGGGGTAAACTTGTGAGCATCTGATTAAAGCATTAACTTAGTGATTTTATTAAAAGCTAGTTCTACAGCTTCATTAGTTTTGGCGCTTGTTTCAATCACCTCATAACCTATCTTACTGAGACCAATTATATCGTCTTCATTAATATCCCACTCATTCTTAAGGTCAGATTTGTTAATTAGTATCAATATAGCAGAATTTGGGGCATTTTTTTTAACTGTTTCTATTAACTCAATACCTATATCGAGGGTTGCTTTTCTTGTTCCATCAATAACTATGAAGCAACCAGAAGCTCCAACTATGTAAGCCGGTTTAATCCTTTGGTAATCGTCCTCACCGTGTAAATCCCAAATTAGTAAATTTACTTCTGTACTACCGATTTTTACAATCTTTTGGTCAATTTTAACCCCAATAGTAGTTTGATATTTCTCCGAGAAAATACTGCTAACAAATCTTTGTATCAAACTTGTTTTTCCAACTGCAAACGAGCCCAGCATCACTATTTTTTTCTTTATCATAAGTCTTCTGGTTTCGAATATATTACTTTAAATGAAACTGATCTTACAGGGAAATCAGCATCAATATCTTCTATGTAGTCTGTTTTAGGGACGAGCACCTCCATTGGAATGCCCGCTTCTATCATCAATGTGATAAATTGCAATGCCCTTTCAAAGGCTATTTTCTTATTAGCTACAGCATTTCCATCATAACTTGTATGTCCGATTACAATAATCACAGGTACTGAGTCTTGTGAGAAATCGAAATTCAATACTCTATTTACTTCATCAATCAGACTTTTAAACTTAGTCTTTTGCTCTTCACTAAGTTTAACCTCTTTATATTTAAAAACAAAATAGTACTCCTCAATTGTAAGAGGAATCCTTTTGCTCGGTTTGATTGGTGGGGCATTCAACGCTTCCAAATTAAAATCATGAACTCCAGCAATAAAAGAATAGGTTTTTAATGCAAATTCTATCCAATCTTCATCTGCTTCTCCAGTTGCATATAGTACGCCATCTTTAAATGAGAGCTTAACAGAAGCTGGTGGTTGTAGAATAGCATAGGCTCTTTTTAGTATCAGATTATTTTCAAGCGAAATATATGAACCAAAAGCAAAATCTACTTCGGAAGTATCAACATTATAAAGACTGGAAATTTTAACTGGGTCTTCAGACAAAGGATCACGTAAACCCTCGAATAAAGTTTTACCATTGGTATAGTAATTATCGGTAATGATAATACCGGTTTCAACCCTAAGTGCTTCCTCAAGCTTGTCGATTCTAAGTTTTCTCTCTATTGAAATATAAGCCCAATATGAAGCAAAGCCAAAGATTACTAAAAATAAGAAAATCACTATTACAGGTTTTTTCTTCTTCTTTTCTTTTTGTTCACTTATTATACAATTTTGCAAATAAGGATCTGATTTCTTAAAAATCTCAACGTCACCATCAAATTTATCGAGTTCGTATGATTGCTTAATATGAACGTTTTCAATAGTCTCTTTTAAGAGTGTTCTTAATCCTGAAGGAGCATTGCCTTCCACAATGGCTGCTATTATTGCACCCGGGCCATGTTCAATCCAGATATTAAATTGTCCAACTTTTATTGTATCCAGTTCATTACTTTGTTCAACATCAAATGAATCCTGCACAAAATCCTTAATCGCCGTAAGCATAGATGAAACCAAATCAGCATCTTTAGCCAATGGATTTTGGTAGGCGGATATCTCATTGAGCAGAAGCCCGGATTGTTTATGAATTAAGAAAACCTGTTTAACCTGAAAAACGTAAGCGTTAGAAAGTACTATCTCTGCATACGAACTTCCGCTGAACATAGCCTTAAACCTCCAACCCATTCTTTGTGGTGAAAAGCTACTTTCAAGCGTAGAATTCAATGATTCGATCATTTTGCTGAGTGCCTCGGCTACAGCTTTTCTTATAGCGGGCATCATAATTGGAAATAGTATACCTGACAGTACCTGAGGATTTTTTTTAACGCTATCTTTTAACGACGATTCTAAAATAGGAACAAGTTCGGCATAAGAAATATTATCCTTAGCCATCATCAACTTAATACTATTTGGCAATAACTCTCTAATCACTTCTGAAAATGCATCCGGATCATTTACTAACAAAGCAAGCCTCCTAAGGTCTTCTGTATCAAGACCAAGTATCATTTTTCGAAGTTCGTTCAATTTCACCTCGGACATACTTCCAAAAATTCCCATATTTCGTTCTGACTTTGCCATAGCAGATTAAGGATTATTTCTTAAGTTTTTCGGCTAACTCTATTAGTATATCAGCCATGGCATCTTTGCTTATCTTGTTTTGATTAAGTTCATTAACACTTGTGTCATATTCTGCTTTTAGTTTACTAATTGTTTGGTTTAAGGTGTTCTCAAGACTAGAAATAGAATTGGTAATTTGTTCAATATTATTGTTGATCGTATTTTCAATCTTGATTTTTTCATTTTAAACTTCAAGGTTTATTTTAACAATTTCCTTTTTGAGTTCATCATTAACATTATTCTGATCGTCGATACTCTTTTCTAAAGCTTTAACAACTTCGCTAGTCTTCTGCTGCAATAAGAGTTCAAATTTTTTAAATCGGGTTTCCAACTCCTTCTTCAGTTTTTCAAAAGCTGATGAATTTTCTCTCTTAACGATATCTAGTTTTTGTTCAATGCTCTGTAAATCTTCTCCAAAAAGAATATCTTTTATACGCGATAAGTTCTCTACTTCCGACTCTGAATTTTTATGTGCCATCGATTATAGGTTGTATTTAGATGCTATAAAGATAGAAAATTAAATCAATTTACAACTTTTTACACTAATGTATTAGAAAGGCTATCTACCAATATCAAGGTTGATAAGTTATAATCTCACTTTTCCAAATTCTGTTTTTATCCTATTTTATGAATTGATAATAGTTGCTTCATGCAATTGGTTTAAAGAGTTAGAATTGAGTTAGACTTCTAAAAATACATTAAATATGTTTTTGATATTTTTACCATATGTAAATTTGATAGAATGAATGAACGAAAGTTGCAAATCACAGATGACGGATCGCATACGCTATATAGTGAAGAAGCACGCGAAACTTATCATTCAACTTATGGTGCAATTCAAGAATCAGAACACATATTTATCAATGCCTGCCTCAATACCGATATATGTCAAAAATTAAAGAATGTAAGAATTCTTGAGGTTGGAACAGGAACTGGGTTGAATATTCTGTTGGCATACAATTGGTCCGTAAAGTCTAAAATTCCTGTTACATATTATGGCTATGAACCTTTTCCTATTCGTAAAAATGAAACTTTGTTACTTAATTATCCAGAAATACTGGGTGTAGATAAAAGATTATTTTTTCTTATGCATGATAACAAAGGTAAGTTCATTAATTTGTCAAACAAATTTTCAGTATTTATAGTTGAAGACAAGATTGAAAACGTAAAGCTCCATCCTGATGTCTATGATGTTGTGTTTTTTGATGCTTTCTCACCAGATGCTCAACCAGAAATATGGACAGTGGAAATTTTTAATAGTTTATTCAAATCGATTAAAAGAGGAGGCGTACTAACGACCTACTCATGCAAAGGAAATGTTAAAAGGTCTCTCGAAGAAGTAGGTTTTGTGGTTGAAAAACTACCTGGACCACCCGGGAAAAGAGAATTTTTAAGAGCTTGGAAGTGATATCAGACTAAACTTGAATTTGTTTTAACCATTCAAAAAGAGCTATCGAAAGTGCGTGCGTAACGTTAAGGGATGAAATAGGTCCTGGAACAGGGATATAAACTTTTTGATGAGCAATTGAAAGCATTTCTTCGCTTATACCATGTACTTCATTCCCAACCATAAATGCAACTTTTTTTGGAAATTTGAAAGAGAAAATACTACTTGCATCTTTACACGTTTCAAGTGCGACAATTTTATAATCGTTCGGGAGAAAATCTTCTAATTCAGCAGGTTTGATGATTTTCCAATCAACTTTAGTGACTGCCCCTGAAGCAGTTTTGATTATTTTATATTTTTTGAACTTATGTCCTTCATCAGAAATGAATAAAGTATTGAGAGCATTAATATTGCCTGCTAACCTTAATATTAATCCAATATTTTCGGGAGTTCGTAATCGATCTGCAATAATAATAGGTTGTGATACTCCTTTCAGGATTTCAGAAGTACCCAATTTGTTAAATAGATCAACTGATGAATTTTTCATAACATAATAAAAAAAGCCTCGCTATATACTAAAATAGCGAGGCTTCAAATTAAATAATTATCTTATTGAATTAAGACTTTTTGAGTGTTTGTACCATTCTTTGTTTCAACCTGGATAAAATATACACCTCTTTCGAAATTGCTAATGTCAATATTAGCGTCAGTAGAGTTGTTGTACACAACTTGTCCGATTGTATTTACTAAACGAACATTTGTTATTTCACCATTTGATTTTACATGTAGAAATGTACTTGCAGGATTTGGATATACTGCAATATACTCGTTAACTCCATTTTCACCAACTCCAACAAGAACGCCTAGTGTAATAGATACGTCAACTTGTTCATTAGTTGGGTCGTTATTTCTAATTTTGAGTTTGCCACTATATTGGTCAGCAACAAGATTTGAAGCATCAATTGTAATATCAATATCTTCAAATTCGTTTTCAACCAAAAAGCCGGTAGTAGGATCAGGTGAAAGCCATTGAATAATTGGATCACCAGTTACGTTTGCACGTATATTCCAGTTGTAGTTCAAATCTGGGTTCTCTGATAGATGACCCCATCCTGGACCAAATGCCATCCAGTCTCCATTTGGATCAGCAGGACCAGCATCACAACCAGGTACGTATGTGTCAGCATAGGCAGATAACCAATATCCCACCCAAATATCAGAACCATCAAGCTTGATTGGTGTATCTAATGTTATTGTATTCCATGAACCAGCATTAGCACTAAACGATTGTTCTAATAACAGATCACCAGGTCCTGGCGTGTTATATGAGCCCATATCGTAAATTTGTGCCTTATATTCAATTCCCGGATCATTAATAAATACATCTATCTCATTAATTTCCATTCCAATAAACGGCTGAACCATAGCATCTGGGAACATTGCAGCAACTCTCCATTCATAGTCACTAGAAGTTCCAATAGCAGTAAAGTTTTCAGTATCATAGTTTAATGTTACATCACGCGATGCTGGGGTACTTGTTGATGGACTATAATCAGGATCAGCAGTTATCACCTGATGTAAGTTCTTAGGTGTGTGTGCACCAGCTGGTTCAGCAGTTAATGCTTTGCCTGTTTGAGGATAAGTAGTTACTATTTGATAACTTAATTCCTCTACTCCCAGATTACCAATAGTCATAGTTTCAGTAGTTACCTCACCTTCTTCAAGAGTTAGAAAAAATGATGTTGGGTCAACGTCAATAATTGGAGCTGCAATACCTGGGTCAACGGCAACATATCCAATATTATCGAAATAATATTTTGGTGTTTCACCTGTAGGTGCACCTGCATAAATGTTAACACCACCTAACTGATTAGTCCCTGGATCACCGAAAGACTGTAAGCTAAATTGCCATTCAGCAACAACTACTCCATCAACATAACAAATGGCTTCATCTTCATCAATGTCAATATAAAATTCTATAGGGAACCATGCATCATGTGGGAATGTGAAAAATATTTCATCTGGAGCACCTGCGAAAATCCAACCATTATCAGCTCCACCACTAGCTCCGAAATATAACTGAACTGCCCATTCAATTCCTGGTGCTTCATAATGCTGAAGATTGCAATAACCTCCAAAAGCAGATGGAATAAAATACGCAAAAGTTACTTGATAAATACCTGATGTTTTGTTGCCTAATAATAGAACAAGGTCAGAAATTCCTTCAACAATACATGATTGTGTTGGGCTTAATGATTCTTCATCGGTGATAAAGGCATCTTCGTCTGTACCAGGTGCACCTGTCCATGTATCCCAGAAACCTGTCTGATCAGATTCTACTAGATAGGTTCCAACAGTATAGCTTTCCATGTCATCATAAAATATGTAATCTAAACCAGCTTCAATTGAAACTCCATCAATTCCTGCAAGGTCTCCATCGTTACCAACATATTGCCATGCAACTTGAAACTCGGCAGCAGCATATGCGCTAATATCTATCGAAACTAAATTCCATGCCCAAGCAGCGCCTGGATCAATTTCGTCGAAGGCATTCCAAAGTTCTGTCCATGTTGTACCGCCATCATCTGAAATGTGACATATTAATGTAGCACCTGCAAGCCATGGTCCACTTACACCTGCATAAAACTCAAGTGTTAAAGGAGTTTCTCCAAGCGCATCAATAGTTGGTGTAAACAACCATTCATCCTGGTCTTCAGCAACCCAGGGAACTAAAGCAGAGAAAAGACTATTCGGATCTATCTCGTTAAAATTGTTGTTGGTAGGATTAGATTGAATCCAGGTATAACCGGCATTAAAAATGGTTTGGGTCCAATCTCCTGGTGGGAAATCGCCATCAACATCAAAACCTTCCTCAAGAAAAACAGTTTGAACTGCAGTTTGATTTCCAGAAATTGGAACAACGTTAACAGTGCCTCCTGTCTTTAAGCCAAGAGCCTGTGCTTTAGTCATAAGTGTATTTTGCGCAAATGCGCTGCTAGAAGCAAAAACAACTACGACAAACAATGATAATAAACGTAAAAAATGTTTCATAATAATGTTAGTTAGTGAATAAATAAATTATAGCCAGATTACAAATTTAGTTAAATCTGTTATTTAACCAAGTGTTAATACATTTTTTTACTTATTTTTTTACAAATAGATTAGCATCACCCTCACGCTTTTATTAAAAATCGGTTGTATAACCATAAACATAGAGCTGAGAACAATCCAATACTAATTATTACTATCCAGATATTTGAGGGGTGATAATTATTCCATAAATAGTTTGTTAATTCTCTCTGACTCAGGTTCATCTGCGAAGCTGCTTCAGCAAAGTACTTATTAGAAGAAAGCCCATCGGGAATAATGAATCCCCTCAAACTCACCTCTTTAACAAGTAATGCATGCTTATCTGACATACTTTGATAAACATTTCCCGAAATAAAACCAGCAAAAATACTCCCTAAAAAAACCGGAAGAAAAGAGTAACCCATATAAAGTGCTTTCTTGTCAGATGACGCAATCCGACCAATATATTCGGTAATTTTTGGTGATGCTGCCATTTCGCCAATTGAGAAAATTAGTATTGCCACAAGTACAAATATTACGTTTTGTGTAACAAGTGTTAACGCCATTCCTATTGAGGCAATAATAAAGCCAGCAATCATCGTATTTAATGATTTCTTTTTCATTACCAAAGCTGAGATAAAAACCTGAAACAGTATAATGAACAGGGCATCAAAGTTTACGATAAACTCCGATTCCATATTTCCGTGACTACCATACTCTTTTGCAACAACAGGAATATATGTATTAAAAAAATCATAAAGATTTGAAGTGTCGACCCATTGAGTTACAAAAACAGGTAAAGTAAAAAACAGCTGGTAATACATTGTCCAAAAACCTGCAACAATCAAGAGAAAAATCACAAATTTAAAATCGTGTAAAACGAGCCAAATATTCTTAAAAACCTGATTTATTGTTGATGATAGTGTTTCAGTCGATTTTGTCCTTCCCGGCTCACGGTAAAATAATAAAAGTATGAAGTTTAATGCAACAACACCAGCAGAAATATAGAAAACAAGTTCATAATTACTTTTATAAAGAAGAGTAATCATTGGTCCGAAAAAAGCTCCGATATTTACCATCATATAAAAAATCCCAAAGCCAATAGAAGATGTATTATTAGTTGTGGTTTTGGCAACCGTTGCCTGAATAATGGGTTTAAACAAAGCAGCACCAACAGCCAAATACAGGTACATTGCAAATACTCCGGCAAAAGTGTTAAACAAAGGAAGTAAAATAAATGCAGAGGTGTATATTATAAAAGCAATCAACAGAACGCGTTTATACCCATATTTATCAGCAATTGAGCCAGTGAGTACAGGTAAGAAATATAGAATTCCAGTGCCGACCCCCATTATAAGACCTTTTTGAGTTTGAGTAAACTCGAGTCCACCAACATCTGATGAACCAGTAAGATAGTTTGCGAAGAGCATAAAAAAACCATACCATGCCCATCGTTCAAATAGCTCTATACTATTTGCAATCCAGAAAGTTTGAGGGAATTGTTTAAATGTTTTGCTGATACGGCCCACTATAATAACTTTTACTTTTTTGAAGGCCGAATATACAAATAATACCTAACCTTAATAAATGTAGAATCATTAATGCCGTCAATTAACTTAATTTGATCAACAGATGAAAATGAACCTATTTTATTGCGTACGTCAAAAATATTTTTTGTTATCGAATAATCGAAATAAGGGTGCTTGAGTAACTCTTTAAAATCAACATTGTTGATGTCAATCTTTCTAATTGAACTTGTATCGATTTCTATGTAATTTTCAATAGAATTGAATATATTATTATTAAAACCATAAACTTCTTTAAGCTGATTTTTATTCACATAACCTCCGAGAATGTTTCTGTATAAAATTGTTCTTCTAGCAAGCCATGGTGCTAATCCAAGTGACTCAATTAATTCAGATGAATCTGCTGAGTTAATTTCAATATTTTTATAGGCTATTTTTTTGTTAATAGTTTTTTCATCTACAACCTTTCTTGAAGCAGATTTAGATGGATCCTGAATATTGATATAAGGTTCAATTATTTCATATTCAATATCAGAGATTGAATAAATCTTTTTCAAATCTTCTTTTCTTTTGAATATTCCACCTTGCGCCTCATAATTTTTTATGGTACGTATTTGTCGTTCTGTAAAACCCATTCTTTTCCAGGTTTCAACCGGAAGTTTATTTGGGTTAAATAAAAACGGTTTAATCTTTTGAACGGCAATTGACTTATCAATTTCACCCGAGTTTTGTAAATTTTCAATGAAAACCGAATCACTGAGTTGCTGTTGCTCCTTTATAAAAATACTAATCTCAGATTTGTATTTATCAATATCCAAGTCGGATTTTGAGCCGACAAAATAAGGTAACATCAAGTTAGCTAAGGAAATTAGTAATACTATTATTACAAGAACAATTATACCGCGTTGTTCACTTTTATTTAAACTTAAAAATGCTTTGAACCAGTTATTTAGCCAATTTGGCATTACTTGTACCTCTTAATTTCACCGGATTTAAGTTTAGACCAATAATCATTTAAATCTCTTTTTATTTCGGGCATTAGAATTAATAATCCTATGATATTCGGAAACGCCATTGCAAGGATCATCATATCAGAAAATGCGATAACTGATCCAAGATTTGATGCTGCACCAACTATTATGAAGAAAAGAAAAATAGTAAAATAGGTATATTTAGCAACATCTCTATTTCCAAATAATTTCTCAGAAAAACTCCCAACTAGAAAATCGAATCCTTTCAGTCCATAATAAGACCAAGATATCATAGTTGAAAAGGCAAACAGAAAAATTGCAATCACCAAAATATATGGAAACCAGGAAAATACTTTTGAGAACGCCAAGGACGTAAGCTGAGCTCCTTGGTAACCCATAGGGTTTTCATAGGTTCCGGTGTAAATAAGTACCAATGCTGTCATAGTGCATATAACAACTGTATCAACAAAAGGTTCTAATAGGGAAACAAATCCTTCAGTAATTGGCGTATCAGTTTTAACAGCTGAGTGGGCTATCGCTGCCGATCCAACGCCAGCTTCATTTGAAAACGCTGCGCGTTGAAATCCAACAATTAGGACACCTATTATACCTCCTCTTAACGCATCAGCACCAAATGCACCATCAATGATCAACATAAATGCTGTACCAGTATTCTCAATATTCATAAAAATAATTACCAAAGCAGTAAAAACATAAATAGCTGCCATGAACGGAACAATTTTGTCTGTAACTCTTGCAATACTTTTAATTCCGCCAATAATAACAAATGCGACTAATATGGCAAGAATAACACCGAACCACATACCATAATTTTCGATAGTAGGAACCAAATAAGCAAGTTGAGAAAATGCCTGATTAGCCTGAAACATATTACCTCCACCAATTGATCCGCCAATAACTAAAATTGCAAATATGATGGAAAGAATTATCCCTAACCATTTCATTCCTTTCTTCTTAAGTCCATCGCGTAAATAATACATAGGCCCACCAGAAACAACTCCATTTTTATCAATATATCGATACTTAACACCCAATGTACATTCAACAAACTTTGACGACATTCCAAGCAAACCAGCTATAATCATCCAAAATGTTGCACCCGGGCCCCCAATTGAAATCGCTATTGTTACACCTGCTATATTACCAAGTCCAACCGTTGCTGAAAGAGCAGTAGTGAGTGCCTGAAAATGTGACACTTCGCCTTTGTGGTCAGGATTGTCGTAAACACCTCTTACAAGCATTATTGCATGTTTAAATCCTCTAAAATTGATAAACCGTAGTACTAATGTAAAGGTAATTGCACCAAAAATTAACCATATTACAACCAGGGGTATTGCTGCTTCTTTTTCAGTTCCGTCGGTATTTAAAACAGGGTTTCCATTTTCATCGTATATTACTGGATCATGAAGATCAAGTTTCTCAAAAGGATCCCAAAATAAAACTTCTCCCAGATCTTCAACAATTGGAGTGAATTCCGCGTCAATTTTTTGACTTAAAGTAAGATTTTCTTCAGGTATTTCGGGTAATGCAGCTATCCCTTCACTAATTACAAATAATGTATCTGCCTGGTTATCATTAACTGTAGCAATTGAAATATAAGATACTGAAAAGACAAATAAAATAATTGAAACTAATTTTTTAATCATAATATTGATTTATCAAAATACATGAACTACAGAAATTGGTGCAAGTATAAGAAAAATGGAGTTTTTTACTCATTGTAATTTTCATAATTTATTAAATTTATATTTTTGCAGATTAGAAAATGACAAAACAGATCATCATGAATATTGCGATATTATTATTAAATAAAGGTAGGGGAAGTGGCGAAGTGGCACGTGAGCACGTTCGACATTTAATAAAGTTGGGACATAAAGTGTACTTCCTATATCCCGGAAATGAAGACGAGATTGATGGTGCCATAAATGTAGATATCAAATTGCATACTCAAATCATTCCGGTACATGAGTATTTACCATCTGCCGGAAAAGAACAAAGTCAAGTAGCAAGAATGAGCCATGAGGAAATGATAGAATATCTCCCTGATTACGAAAGGGCGTTAAGCTCAATTGCAGATGATGTTGATATCTTTATCGGACATCATGCCAACTTAAGTGCAGTAGCTGTTCATAGTGTTGCTACGGAGTTTGGGAAACCTTACGTATTATTTTTACATGGAACAGGAATTGAACCAAGGCATGAGGGTTTGTGGGATGAAGATAACTGGCGGATGATCGTTAAAGCTATTGTGGAAGCAAAAGGAATTATTGTTACTACAGAATATGTAAGAGATAGCCTAATAAAACCTTTGATAAATTTACCCGACGATCGTTTTCTAATATTACCATGTGGAGTAAATCTTGTAGATTTTAAGCCAGGAAATATTGGTGACATATTTGAAAAATATGAACTTCCCGAAACATATGTTATTTGCCCGGGAGCTCTTACTAAGTCAAAAGGACCTCAAAACGTGGTTGAAGCATCGACTGAATATGCTGAATTGGCATCCACAGTTTTTATTGGAGCTGGTGAATTGCAGAAAGAGCTTGAAGAAAAGTTGGGAGACAATGGAACATTTTTGGGATTTGTTTCTTCAGAGGATAAGGCGAAACTTATAGTTGCTGCAACCCTACTTATAGCTGCTCCTGAGAAAAATGAGCATTTTGGAATTATTTACGCTGAAGCTCTGGCAGGTGGAACTCCTTGTGTTGCTTACGAAGGTGGTGGTGTTGGTTCGATAGTTACATCTACTGAAGGTATATTAACAGATAGAAATCCTAAAGAGCTTGGCAAAAAAGTGAACTATTTATTACAAAATTCAGGTCTAAGAAAGCAGATGGCTGTTTCTTGTCGTGACAGAGCTGAAAAACTTTATGACTATAATAATCTTGTAAAAGAGCTCGTGGATTGGCTGAAAATGGTTTGTTAACTAATGCTACTCACAAAACGTTCCTTTTGCAATCCATAATGGTACAATCTCATATTTTAGGCTTCCACTAATTACTGATGGATGTTTGTTTATTATTTGATCTGCAGTTTTAGTATCTGGAACATTTAAAATCAAAACTCCGTCATTATCATTTTTAAACTGACCTTGGACAACAAGTTGGTCAGTATTATTCGCTAAATCAGCCATAAAAAAACGGTTATTGTAAATTGTCTTTGCAATATCGTCACTATTATCACTATTAGTAATTAGTCGTACCAGCTGATAAGTTACCATTGTATATGGTTCTTTTGCACCACACATATCTCCATTCCAAATATTAAACGGAAACACTTCTAAATTATACCTGTTAGCAGCAATAGCGGGATCCGTACTAAGATAACTATTTGCTTCATCAATGTTATCAGCATGGAGAACAAACATACCACCTCCACCTGAAAATGGACCGGCAGCAAATAGTTTTCCTTCATCTTTGAGTTTGCCAATATTTTTAAGATGTCCTGCTTGGAGTTCCTCAGCCTCCGCATCACTTATTTCAGTTTTGTCGGGGTTTGTATTAAGGAATACAAAAAACAAGTTTTCGTTTGTTTGAGCTGTTAGTTTATCAACTGCTGTTGAAAAAAACAGAATGACAATAATAGATAATAAATATTTTCGCATTTGTATTGATTTTGAACGGCGGTAAATGTACAAATATTTTTAAACGTGTTGTCGCTTCAACCAGTAAAACGGTAATCCTAACAAAATTAAAATACTAATGATGGTAATTCCCATTCCCGGATTATATGTATCAGCTATCAAGCCTATAATGGGAGCTAATATGGCTGCAAATAGAGATTTAGTCTGCGATGTAACGGACAAAGTTGTTGCCATCGATTCATCCTTTGATATGTTCGCTACTAATCCTATTCCAATTGGTTTTCTCAAATTTTCAATTATCATAACAATTATAAACCCAACTATCGGCAAAATATAAAACCCTAATTGGAAAGTCAATCCTGTAATTATTCCGATTGCTAGTCCTATTGACACGGTAATGTTCATTGGGATGTTCAGATATTTAAAAAGTTTTGTGAATTTTCCTGAGTATCTGGAGACCAATGCAGTAAGTAAATAAATTATAAAATAGATGATGCCAATTATAATTGCAATTTTCTTTTGGTTATTTAAATATGCAAAGAAGGGTATGCTTAGTGCAACATACTTTAACAGGGGCTGGATATAATCTTTTACTGCTTTGTAATATCCGGTGTAAATTGAAAGGTTCGTTAGTATTCTGAAAAAGCTTAAGTGCCTTATAGTTTGGGCAAAAACCCTTATCACTATACTGAATTTTTGTTTTATCTTCTTGCTTGATAAATGTACTATCTCTCCATCAAGATATTTAGGATACGAATAAATTAGTGTCATATCAGCAAGATAGGCTACAATTGAAGCAATGAAAACAACATCATATCTTTCGGTATAAAATACAAAAAATGCAGCCAGAAGTGCTGAGATTGCTGAACCCGACTGAGACCATGATCTAGTATGTCCATAATAATCAATCTTATGCATACTCCAATTATTTATTTTCAGATATTGGAAAATCATTGCTTTATGTACTCCGGTTCTGGTTGCATCTGCCACTGCGAATAATATCATTGCTAAAAGAAGACTTATGTAACTTTGTGAAAAGTAGAATACAATGAATGAAATTATGTAAGCAAGAAATGAAGCAATCAGTGTTTTTCTCCTGCCCAATGCATCAGAAATTACTCCACTTGGTATTTCCATAATTAATATTACTATTTCCCGTGTTGAATAAAGAATTCCTATTTCGAGGAAATTTATTCCTTTTTCCAAGAAAAAAAGCATCAGGAAAGCATCAAAAAAACGAAGGTTTTTAAAAAACCCGTAGAGGCAAAATTTATAGTATTGAACATCTTTTCTAAACGTTGGTCTCATGTAGTTTTTTTTCAAAATTAAAAATATTTTTAATTGGGCAAAATTACTGAGATGGGTATCATAATTGAGCAATCGAACAATCAAACTCTTTCCTATCTTTGCCGCGTTTATGACTAATACTAAAATTACATATAACCGAATTTGGTTGGTTGCTTATCCCATTATTTTGGGCAGTATTGCTCAAAATATTATAAACTTTACTGATACTGCGTTTTTAGGAAGAGTGGGTGAAATAGCACTTGGTGCCGGTGCCATTGGCGGGTTATTTTACTTGGCTGTAATTATGTTAGGACTTGGATTTGGCACAGGGGCTCAAATAATAATTGCACGTAGGTTAGGTGAGGGCAAGTTCAAAGACATTGGCGAAATAGTTATCCATACTATTATTTTCTTAACCTTTTTGGCTATACTTATATTTATACTTTTAAAGTATGTTTCAGTAGATCTCCTTAGGTTCTCTATTGATTCAACTGCAATTTATACAGATTCCATCGCTTTTCTGGATATACGCGCATATGGAATTTTCTTTGCATTTATCAATATGGCTTTCAGATCATTTTATGTTGGGATAGCTAAAACAAAAGTAATTACTTATACAACCCTTGTACTTGCTGCTGTAAATATATTTTTAGACTATGGTTTAATATTTGGCAATTTAGGTATGCCTGAGATGGGAATTCGTGGCGCAGCCCTGGCTTCAGTTGTTGCAGAAATCTCAGCTATGATATTTTTTGTGATCTACACTCTTACTATAATAGATTATAAAAAGTACGATTTGTTTTGTTTTGCTAGATTTAGATTGGAAAAACTCGCGAAAATTTTTGGCGTATCAATCCCTATGATGATCCAACAGTTCGTTTCTCTGTCAGTTTGGTTTGTATTCTTTCTTTTCGTTGAAAAGATAGGTGAGATGGCTCTGGCTGTATCAAATATTATCAGAAGTGTTTATGTTATTGCAATGATACCAATTTGGGGATTTGCGGCAACGACTAATACATTGGTAAGTTATTTAATCGGTCAAAAAAGACAGGATGAAGTATTTTCACTTATTTATAGAATTACATTAATGAGCTTTTGTGGTGTTCTCATTATTGTAAGCTTTGGATTATTTTTCCCAAGAATGATTATTGAGATATACACTAATCAGAAGGAATTGATTGATATGGGAGCACCTGTATTATATATAGTAAACATTGGAGCTTTGTTCCTTTCGGTTGGATTTGTATTATTAAACAGTGTTTCAGGTACTGGTAAAACTACTATTTCACTCTCTATTGAAATAATCGTTTTGCTGATATACGTAAGTTACATTTATGTTTTGATATTTGTATTTAAAACCGATGTTTTTGGCGCATGGACATCTGAACTAGTTTATGGGTTCTTGCTAAGTATTGCTTCATGGGGATACTTAAAATCGAAGCATTGGCTAAAGTCAAAGATTTAATGCCGTTACGTTCCAAATTAGCAGGCTATAATCTCTTAAGAATAAAATAGTTATATTTGCATAAACCAATGCAAAAACCCATGCTGTTTCTTAAAAAGTACAAGAAATTACTGGTTATAACATCCATTGTTATTGCCTCGCTTGTTTTGTTAATCTTAGTTGCCCAATTCATCATTGGAAATATACTACAAAACCGACTTGAGGATTCTTTATCTAGCAGTGAAAAGAAAGATTATAAAATAAGCGTTGGTAATGTTAAGGTAAATCTGTTTACCATGACATTAATACTGAAAGATGTACAAATTGAACCAGATAGTTTACTTATAAGTCAGATCAAACTACAAAAGTGGTCACAAAAAAAAGGATTCCGGATTAACATACCCAACCTACGAGTAAGATATATTGGCGTTATCTCTTTTATTGCTGACAAGTATGTAGATGTTGGAAGTTTTGTTATTAAAAATGCGAAAATAGATTTGCTGACATCAGGCAAGAGTACCATTCCAAAGGCAAAAAAAGTCGACAAACCAGCCACTCCATTCAATATAGACAGCATTGTTTTACCAGGTATTAACGGTGCTATTCTAAACAGGTTTTTAGTAAAGGATTTTGCTTTCAACATAATTGATATAAAACATAACGACACAATTTTTCAAACAAAGAGTTTTAATGTCCAAATAAAAAATATAGCTTTAATAAAGAATGAGGATGATTCATCAAGTTTTAGGTTAATGCTTAAAGATTTTGATTTTCACATGTCAGATGAAAGGTTTCAACTCCCTGGAGATAAATATATATTATCATTTGATGATATGAGTTTTAACATGAATCAAAATCAACTCATTTTCAAAAAATTAAAAATTACACCCAGATATAGCCAAAGTAGTATGGTTGAGTTGAGTGAGTTTCAATATGAAATATATAATTGTGAAATCGAAAAAGCAGAATTTAACTCTCTTTATCCACTAAATATAATTCGGAGCTCAAAAATTTTCATGTCGGATGTTTTGATCCACAACATGAAACTCAGTATATTCAAAGACAAACGTTGTCCATTTGACACAAAAAAAAGACCCAAATTGCCCCAACAATTGTTAAAATCGCTTAAGCAGGATTTGTATATAGATAGCTTAATCATTAATGACAGTGAACTTATTTATGCTGAGAGGCACGACATGATGGAAGAACCCATGGTTGTTACACTTGGTAAACTAAATGTAAAGGTCAAAGACATCACTTCGATATTTGACAGTATAGTTAAAGGTACAGTTATGTCGATAAGATTGCAAGCTAAACTTCAGAAGAAAATACCAATGGGAGTAAATATTTATTTCCCAATGAGAAGTATTGCTGATACTTTTTCATTTAACGGATGGCTTGGCAACGGGGATATGGAATTATTTAACAACGTTACACTTCCTGCAATTGGAGTTAAATTTAAAAGTGGCTATCTGGACGGTCTAAGTTTTAAGGCTCGTGCAAATCCTACTTACTCAATGGGAGAAATGACGATGCTATATCATGACCTGAATGGTATTGTAGTTAGAAAAGACATGAAAAAGACTAATAAATTTCTTTCATGGGCTGCTAACCAGATAATAAATAAAAATAATCCAGCAAAAAATAAAGAAAATCGTGTTGAGTCAATGTTTTTTAATAGAGTGATGTATAAGGGGTTAGGTAATTTTCTTTGGAAAACATTGCAGAGTGGTATATTGGGCACAATTATTCCTGGAATGGATAATAAACCCAAAAAAGAAATTAAAACTGTTCTGGGTACGGATAAAAAGGATATTAGGAAAAGAAAACGTGAGGAGAAAAAAAAGCGACAAAATAATTTGTCCAAATAGTATTTCCTGAAAAATCAAGTTTCCAAAGCCCGATATTATTTTTGTACATACCAGATTTTATTTCCCGACCTTTGATCAATAGCTAAACAGGTGAATCCCATTTCATTAAGTTTTTTGCGGTTAAATCTATTTTTAGAAATAGTTTTCAAAAAGTAAAAGTACTGTTCTCAGGGGCATTATTTAAATGGAATCCAAATAGAATAGCTAGTGTTAATAAACATACAAATCTATTCGTTGAAAAAACAAAAATACTTCGTAAATTTGAGGAAATCTGTAGATATTTTAGGCAAACAATCATGGAAATTAAAAAAGTACTGGTCGCCAACCGAGGCGAAATAGCCATCAGGGTCTTCAGGGCATGCACTGAGATAAATTTAACAACTATTGCTATTTACACCTATGAAGATCGCTATTCACGACACCGTTTCAAAGCAGACGAAGCTTATCAGATAGGTGCCGACACAGATCCTCTTAAACCTTATTTAAATATTGAAGAGATTATTAACCTTGCAACTAAATTGAATGTTGATGCCATTCATCCCGGTTATGGATTCCTTTCTGAGAATACCGAATTTGCCAGAAGATGCGAAGAAAATGGGATCATATTTATTGGTCCGCGACCTGAAGTAATGGATCTACTTGGAAACAAGATTAATGCTAAAGAAATAGCTGAAAAATGCGGTGTTCCAATAATTGCTAGTAGCAAATTGCCACTCAGCGATTCGAAAATCGCACTTGAGGAGGCAAAGCGAATTGGTTTTCCTGTGATGATAAAAGCTGCAGCCGGAGGTGGAGGACGTGGTATGCGCTTAGTTAGCGAGGCTGGGCAATTGGAGAATAATTATGTGTCAGCGCAAAATGAGGCACGAAATACCTTCGGTGATGGTACTTTATTTATTGAAAAATATATTGGAAATCCCAAACATATTGAAGTACAAATAATGGCTGATAACCATGGTAATATTGTCCATCTTTTCGAAAGAGACTGTTCTGTTCAGAGAAGATATCAGAAAGTCGTGGAGGTAGCTCCATCTTTAAACCTGGATAAGGAGGTTAAGGAAAAGCTGTACGACTACGCTATAAAAATATGTAAAGAAGTTAAGTACAACAACATTGGAACCGTAGAATTTTTGGTTGAAGACAAGGAAATATATTTCATTGAAGTAAATCCACGCATACAAGTGGAACACACAGTAACAGAAGTGGTTACCAATAGAGACTTAGTTAAAGCACAAATTTTTATTGCCGGCGGTTATAAACTGGGTGATGTTCAAATTAAAATACACTCACAGGAAGATCTTACAACTAACGGTTTTGCAATACAATGCCGCATCACTACTGAAAATCCGCGGGATGATTTTAAACCCGATTATGGCACAATATCGACCTATCGTATAGCCAGTGGATTTGGAATAAGGTTGGATGCAGGAAGTATTTACCAGGGGGTTAAAATAAGCCCGTTTTTTGATTCCATGCTCGTGAAGATCACTTCCCATTCACATACTCTTGAGGGAGCAGTTCGTAAAATGGCAAGAGCACTTATTGAATTTAGAATCAGAGGTGTAAAAACGAATATTCCTTTCCTGGAAAATATTATTCTCCACAAGAGTTTTGTAGAGGGAAATGCAACAGTTAATCTGATTAAGGATAATCCAGAATTATTTGTCTTAAAACCACGACGTGATCGTGCAACGAAGATCATTAAATACCTTGGAGAAGTTATCGTAAATGGTAATCCCGATGTGAAGTTTGTTGATAAGAATCGCAAGTTTACAACTCCAAAAGTTCCTGATTTCGATGCAAGTAAAAATTTCTCAAAAGGAACAAAGAATTTACTAACTGACCTTGGCCCAGAAGGGTTCACTCAGTGGTTAAGAAGTGAAAAAAAGATACATTATACAGACACCACCTTCCGTGATGCCCATCAATCATTGCTTGCTACACGAATGCGCTCATACGATTTGTTGGCTGTTGCAGAGAGTTTTGCCAGAAATCATCCTGAGATTTTTAGTATAGAAATGTGGGGCGGTGCTACATTTGATGTTTGCCTTAGGTTTTTACAGGAAAATCCCTGGCGCCGCCTTAACTTTTTGCGAAATAGAATTCCTAACATTCTGTTACAGATGCTTATCCGGGGTTCTAATGCTGTTGGATATACTGCCTACCCTAATAACCTTATCGAAAAATTTATAACACAAGCATGGGAACATGGAATTGATATCTTCCGCATTTTTGACTCCCTTAATTGGCTTAAAGCAATGGAAGCAAGTATAGGTTATGTGCGTAAGAACACCAAAGGTCTGGCAGAAGTTAGCATGTGTTACACCGGTGATATATTAGACGTCAAGAGAACAAAGTATAATCTGGATTATTATCTCCAGCTTGCAAAAGATATTGAAAATGCAGGGGCCCATATATTGGCCATAAAAGATATGGCTGGTTTGTTAAAACCCTACGCTGCCACAGAACTAATAACAGCTCTGAAAGAAACAATAAATCTACCTATCCATCTACACACTCATGATACATCAGCTTTACAAATAGCGACTTATTTGAAAGCTGTAGAAGCAGGAGTTGATGTTGTTGATGTGGCAATAGGTGGACTTTCAGGACTAACAGCTCAACCTAATTTTAATTCAATGTTGGAGTTTATGCAATTTCATGAACGGGAAAATAAAATGGACATTGCCAAGCTCAACAAATTTTCCAATTATTGGGAAGTGGTAAGAGAATACTATTATCCCTTCGAGTCAGGTCTGAAAGCTGGAACCGCAGAAGTATTTAAGCATGAAATACCTGGAGGGCAATATTCAAACCTAATTCCTCAAATGACAGCTCTGGGACTTGCCGACCGATTTGAGGACGTAAAAGATACCTACGCTGATGTCAATCAGTTGTTTGGCGACATTGTAAAGGTGACGCCAAGTTCTAAAGTTGTTGGCGACATGGCTCTTTATCTGGTAACCAACAATTTAAAAGCCTCCGATGTTCTCGATAAAGGTGATACTATCTCCTGGCCTGAATCAGTCCAGGCGTTTTTCCGTGGTGATCTTGGACAACCTCAGGGAGGGTTCCCTCCGGAGTTACAGAAAATTATCCTTAAAGATAAAAAGCCATATTCCTCCCTGCCCAATGCACATCTAGAATCAGTAGATTTCGATAATGAATTTATCACATTTAATGAAAAATTCAAAAATAATGTTACCCGTAAATTAAATATCACCGACTTTATTTCTTACAAACTATATCCAAAAGTTTATGAGGATTATAGTGAAAAAATTAGAATTTACGAGAATATATCAAAGATCCCTACTCTAAATTTCTTTTATGGATTGAAAGAGAATGAAGAGGTTTTTGTAGAAATTGCAAAAGGGAAAACTATAATCGTAAAACTTCTTTCGGTAGGTCCAGCAAATGAGGAAGGTTTTCGCACCTTGTTTTTCAGTGTTAATGGGCAAGCACGTAATATAGAGGTAAAGGACACATCTTTGGGTATCGAAGTGATTGAAAATATAAAAGCTGATAATTCCGATCCAAAACAAATCGCCTCCCCTTTACAGGGATTATTGTCAAAAGTATTTGTTGAAAAAGGACAGAAAGTTAAAAAGAACGACCCTTTGTTTGTTATTGAAGCTATGAAAATGGAAACTACAATAACTGCCACAGAAGATTCACAGATTGGAAGTATAGTTTTAGATTCTGGAGCCTTAGTAAATGCAGAGGATCTGATTCTTTATTTAAGTTAGTGGTGTTACTTATGTACGAAAACTATATTGGGATTTGAGAAAACAACGAGTTGACATATTATTTTTCACATTTAATTTTATAAATAAAGTATTTGTAATTTGTTCCAGAATACTTTAGCATTTCATCTTTTCAATCTAAAACTTAACCTTAACTTTTATATTTTTGCCTCTCAGAATAAATTGACTTTCTATGGACATGCCCAGCAAGTATAATCCTGCTTTAACAGAGGATAAATGGTATAGCTACTGGATGAATAAAAACTATTTTCATTCGGTACCCGATGACAGGGAACCATTTACAATTGTAATACCACCTCCTAATGTTACAGGTGTATTACACATGGGTCATATGTTAAACAATACAATTCAAGATGTCCTGATTCGCAGAGCTCGTATGCAGGGAAAAAATGCATGTTGGATTCCGGGCACCGACCATGCATCAATTGCAACTGAAGCTAAAGTTGTAGATAAACTGGGAGCCGAAAATATTAACAAAAAAGATATTGGACGTGATAAGTTTATTGAACATGCGTGGGAATGGACACATAAGCACGGCGGAATTATTCTTGAACAATTAAAAAAACTTGGTGCTTCATGCGACTGGGAACGTACAGCTTTTACAATGAGCGACTCCTTGTATGAATCAGTAATTGATGTATTCATCGATCTTTATAATAAAGACTTAGTATACAGGGGTATCCGTATGGTAAACTGGGATCCTGTGGCCAAAACTGCTGTAAGTGATGAAGAAGTAATTCATAAAGAACTGCAATCAAAACTATATTATCTTAAATATAAAGTTGAGGGTGAGGATGGTTATATCACAATTGCTACTACTCGACCAGAAACTATACTAGGTGACACTGCTGTTTGTGTTCATCCGAAAGATGAAAGATTTCTCTCCTTTCATGGAAAGAATGTGATAGTTCCACTTGTCAATAGAGCTGTTCCAATTATTACTGACGAATATGTTGATCGGGAATTCGGTACAGGAGCCTTAAAAATCACGCCTGCCCATGATGTGCACGATTACGAATTAGGCATCAAGCATAAGCTAAAAACAATTGATATTTTTAATGATGATGGCACTATGAGTACAAGTGCCGAATTATATACCGGTAAAGATCGTTTTGCTGTTCGCGATGAAATATTAATTGACCTGAAAAAAGCAGGTAATCTTGACAAAACTGAAGATTATGTAAATAAGGTAGGTTATTCGGAACGCACCAATACAGTTATTGAACCAAAGTTGTCGTTACAATGGTTTTTAAGGATGAGTGAGTTTAGTAAGGCTGCACTTAATGTTGTGGAAAATGGTGATATTAAGTTTCATCCACCAATGTATAAAAATATTTACCGTCACTGGATGGAAAACCTTAGAGATTGGAATATCTCTCGTCAGTTATGGTGGGGCCAAAGGATTCCTGTATATTATTTACCTAATGGTGAGATTGTTGTTGCCAAAACTATTGAAGAGGCAATATTAAAGGCCGAGGAAGAACATAACCTACCAGATTTGGTTGCTGAAGATATTAAGCAAGATGAAGATGTTTTTGATACTTGGTTTTCGTCATGGTTATGGCCAATTTCTGTTTTTGATGGAATTAGAAATCCTGGTAATAATGATATCGAATATTATTATCCTACTAATGATTTGGTTACCGGTCCAGATATAATTTTCTTTTGGGTAGCACGAATGATAATGGCTGGGCTTGAATATAGGAAGGATATCCCTTTTAAAAATGTTTATTTTACAGGTATTGTACGTGACAAAATTGGCCGCAAGATGTCAAAGACTCTTGGTAACTCACCTGACCCTCTTGATCTTATAAAACAATATGGTGCCGACGGTGTACGTATAGGTATGCTATTAACCGCACCTGCCGGAAACGATCTTCCTTTCGATCCTGTTTTGTGCGAACAAGGTAGGAATTTTAGTAATAAAATTTGGAATGCACTTAGGCTGTTAAAGGGATGGAAAGTGGACTCAGATCTGGAACAAACTGAAAATAATAAACTTGGAATTCAGTGGTTCAATGAAAAGCTTAACAGTACATTGAGTGATATAGAAGATCATTTTTTAAGGTTTAGAATTTCAGATGCATTGATGGCTATATATAAGCTCATTTGGGACGACTTTTGCAGTTGGTATCTTGAGATTGTTAAACCGGCTTACCAGCAACCAATTGATCCTGATACTCTAGAAAGTTCAATTACATTCTTTGAGAATCTGATGAAGATTCTTCATCCATTTATGCCTTTTATAACAGAAGAAGTTTGGCATTTATTAAGAGATAGAGAGGAAGGTAACGATTTAATAATCTCAAATATTCAAGTTGCAGTTAAATTTGACAGTAGTATAATTGATGCATTTGAAAGCGCAGAAAGCATTATTGTTGGAATCAGGAATGTACGTAAAGATAAGAATATTCCTCAAAAAGAGAGCATTGAAATGCTTGTTAAAAATGGATCTCTATCACAGAGCATTTACTTTCCAGTTGTTGCAAAGATTGGTAATGTTCAAAAAATTGAAATTGTTGAAGAAAAGCCTGAGGGTTCGATTATATTTACAGTAGGTGCCCAGGAATTCTATATTCCTATCGATTCGAATATCGATGTAGAGGAAGAGATTGCAAAGCTAGAAAATGAGCTTAATTATACAAATGGATTTTTAAAATCTGTGATGAAAAAATTATCAAATGACAGATTTGTAAATAACGCTCCATCTGCTGTGGTTGAGAACGAACGTAAAAAGCAGGCAGATGCTGAAGCACGTAAAAAGGTTATTGAAGAACAATTGAATTCTTTGAAAAAATAGAAATCCAAAGTAACAAAACTAACTTCGGTGCCTCAACTATCTCAACTTGATTTTTTTACCTTCTTCTAGTTGAATCCCCTTCGGGAGATTATTCAATTTGTATATTCTTTTTAAGCTAATTCCGTAGAGTTGTGAAATGTAGTGTATTGTTTCTCTGGCGTTAATAACATGAGTCTTATATTTTTTATCAGCTTTCCGTTTTTTCTTCTCAAGATATATTACTTCACCAATCTTTAGTACATGTTTCTTTTCTAAATCGTTATAATTTTTGAATTGCCAACGGTAAATATCAAATTCATCAGCAAGGCCATTGAATGTGTCACCCTTTTCAATTATTATAAGTTTAACACCATTATTTTCATATATCTTTCTTCCTGAAGACCATCTGTCAACCTGCTTAAAATTTGCAGTAGAAATGGCAATGTAATTTTCCTTTTTAATATCTGTTTTTTTGTCTTGTTTCTTTTTAACCTTTTTATCATATTTATCCAGATTATACTTCTCTATAATCTTAATTAACAGTTGAGGGTATTTTGGGTTTGTAGCATATCCTGCTTGCTTTAATCCATAGGCCCACTTCTTGTAATCATTTGTTTTATACTCAAATAAAAATGAATACCTGCCTCTTTGTGTTAGAAATTCAGAATGGTCTTTATACGAATCCTCAGCTTTTTTATATTTACGAAAGCACTCGTTCTTCGCATCATCATCTGTGTGATATTTTTTGCCTGTCCATCCTTTATGGCATTTAATTCCAAAGTGGTTATTTGCTTTACGTGCCAACTTACTATTTCCGCTACCAGATTCTAATATACCCTGAGCAAGTGTAATAGATGCAGGGATCCGATACTTCTTTTGTTTCTTAATAGCAATGGATTTATAGGTTTCAATATACTCTAGTGTTGCTATTCTTTTTTGAGCTACTAGACTTGTAACTGACATAAGGATGACAGTAGCTAAAAGAAGGCTTGTAACTTGTTTATTCGGCTTAGTCAAGATTGTAATCAATTGGTAGTAACAAATGTACCTGAATAATTAGCTTTATCTTATCTGATAAAACGTACTTTTACACAAAACATTGTTATTAACCCTTGATTAACCCTTGTTCATTGTAGCAATGTTGTGATTATTAAATCTTATTTTTAATTTACTGATATCAATTTTAATACTTTTATGATCTAAATTTTAGAATTTTATGAATCAAGAAATAATATTCAAATATTTTCCAACACTTACTGAATTGCAAAAACAGCAAATAACTCAACTTGGGGAATTATATAGGATATGGAATCAGAAGATTAATGTTATCTCCCGCAAGGATATAAACAACTTTTATTTACATCACGTATTACACTCGCTTTCAATTGCTAAAGTTGTAGAATTTAAAAGTCATACAGAAATAATGGATGCAGGAACAGGTGGCGGATTTCCTGGAATTCCTCTTGCTATTTTCTTTCCAAAAGTTAAGTTTTTTCTTGTTGATTCTATTGGGAAAAAAATTAAAGTAGTTAATGAAGTTGTGCAAAATCTGGGACTAAAAAATGTTGAAGCGGAGCAACAAAGAATTGAGCAGGTAAACCAGACATTTGATTTTATTATCAGCAGAGCTGTAACATCTCTGCCTGATTTCTTACGATGGACCTCTTATAAATTTCACAACAAATCATTCAATCAAATTCCAAATGGTATTCTGTATTTAAAGGGTGGAGAAATTCAGAAAGAATTAAATGAAATAAGGAAGGTTAAGAAAAAGATTTATAATATTTCTGACTATTTTAAAGACGATTATTTTGAAACCAAGAAACTTGTTCATATTTACAGATAAGATATTACGGATACTACCAATAGCACATCTAACTATTTACATTTGGTAACCATCAAAAACCGCAGTCGCGAAATATTTAAAATTAATTCAAGATCCATATTCTCTTATTAATTTATTTATAACTCTTCTTAAACAATTTATCTTAATTTCGCCTGTTCATATAAAAACTTAGAAAATGACAGAAGAAATTAAAAAGTCTTTGAGAGATAATGTCGGAGTAAGATGGTTTGTTCTGGTATTAGTTTCCTTATGTATGTTAATAGCATATACATTTATGGAAGTACTATCACCTCTTCAAACTTTGATACAAAGTACTTATGGTTGGAGTGGTTCAGAATGGGGAATTGTAACTGGTGCCCAGGGCTATTTAAATGTTTTTGCATTTATGTTAATTTTTGCAGGAATCGTTTTGGATAAGATGGGGATAAGATTCACAGCTGTAAGTTCAGGAATTGTGATGATTCTGGGCGCTATTATTAAATACTGGGCATTTGCTGGTAATTTTGCAATTGGAACGGAAATAATTGGTATTGATTCCAGAGTTTTTGTATCAGCAGCAGGCTTTGCAATATTCTGTGTTGGAGCAGAAGGAGCTGGGATAACGGTTTCAAGAATTATTGTAAAGTGGTTTAAAGGTAAAGAAATGGCTCTTGCCATGGGTACAGAAATGGCGTTAGCGCGTTTTGGGTCTTTTATTGCTCTCTTTGGAGCACCTCGTATTGCAAATGCAATTGATATTCCAACGTCAGTATTGGTAGGTACAATTGCCCTTTGTATAGCATTAATTCTTTTCATCGTATACACAATAATGGATTCTAGGCTAGACAAGCAGTTACAAGATAGTGCAGTCGAAGAAGATCCATTCCATTTATCCGACCTTAAACTTATTATCACAAGTAGAGGATTCTGGTATATTGCAATTTTATGCTTGCTGTTTTACTCAGCAGTTTTCCCATTCTATAAATTTTCATCTGGGTTAATGGTAAATAAATTCGGAGTTGACCCTGGTACAGCTGGAGATATACCATCAATTCTACCTTTTGGCACAATGTTATTAACACCATTGTTTGGTTATGTATATGATAAAATTGGAAAAGGTGCAACTATTATGATAATTGGAGCTGTACTTCTGGTAGTTGTGCATACAATCTTTTATATTCCATCACTTACAGAAACATGGACAGCAATCTTAGCTGTTGTTTTGTTAGGAATTGCATTTTCTCTGGTTCCATCAGCAATGTGGCCTTCAGTTCCTAAAATTATCCCTGATAAACAATTGGGTTCTGCTTATGCATTAATTTTCTACGTTCAAAATATTGGGTTGATGCTTGTTCCGATTCTATTAGGAGTTGTACTTGATAAAACAAATCCGGGAATTAATGAAAAAACTGATGCAGCAATTCAAGCTTTCAGAGATAGTGGAGTTCCTGCAAATGAGATTGCAGATAAAGTACAAGAATTAAGAACTATCGGTGAAATTCCCATGTTTGATTATGCAAATACATGGTTAATATTTGTAGGGCTTACAATTTTAGCGGTAGTATTTGGATTTTTGCTTAAAGCTGAAGACAAGAAAAAAGGGTATGGACTTGAACTTCCTAATATTCAGAAATAATCAATAAAACAAAAATATAATGAGTAAAGACATATTAAAACTTAAACCGGAAGCTGTTTGGAAAAGCTTCTATGAACTTACACAAATACCACGCCCATCCAAAAAAGAAGAAAAAGTTAGAGAATTCTTGAAAAAATTTGGGGAGAATCTCGGCCTTGAAACTATTGTCGATGAAATTGGAAATGTAATTATCAAAAAGCCTGCTACTGAAGGCATGGAAGATCGTAAAGGTATAATATTACAGGGCCACATGGATATGGTTCCACAGAAAAATTCAGATACCGATCATGATTTTGAAAAAGATCCGATTGATGCTTACGTGGATGGTGACTGGGTAACCGCAAAAGGCACTACACTTGGTGCTGATAATGGTATGGGTATCGCAGCTGCAATGGCTGTATTAGAAGATAAAGAACTTGTACATGGACCCGTTGAAGCTCTTATTACAATGGATGAAGAAACAGGCATGACAGGTGCTGAAAATCTTAAAGCCGGTGTACTAGATGGTGACATACTTATTAACCTTGATTCAGAGGACGAAGGTGAACTTTATATTGGTTGTGCTGGTGGCATTGATACTTTTGGTGTGTTTAAATATACTTCCGAAGATGTCCCTGAAGGAATGACAACATTTAAGGTAAGTGTTAAAGGATTCAAAGGTGGTCACTCTGGTCTTGATATTAATTATGGCAGAGGTAATGCCAATAAAATAATGAATATCCTGCTTCTTAAGGCTAGTGAAAAATATGGACTACGTCTTGCGCAAATTGATGGAGGAAGCCTCCGCAATGCTATTCCGAGAGAATCTTTTTCAATTGTAGTTGTTCCTGAAGCAAACAAAGCTGATTTTGAACAATTTGTAACTGAGTTTGAAGCGATAGTACAAGATGAATTTAAAGAGGCCGATCCTGGTGCTGTTATTACTTGTGAAAAAGCTAAAAAGCCAAAGAAACTTATCGACGAAAAAACTCAAGCTAATCTTTATAATGCTGTAGCTAACTGCCCAAACGGCGTGATTAAAATGAGTGAAAGTGTAAAAGGTATAACTGAAACCTCCACAAACCTGGCTATCGTTAAATCAGGAAGAGGTAAAATTGAACTTGCCAGCTTGCAGCGTAGTTTAATAGATGATGATAAGGATAATCTTGGAGCTGAAATAAGAAAAGTTTTTGAAGCAGCTGGTGCTAAAGCAAAAAGTTCAGGTTCATACCCAGGATGGAAACCAAATCCTGATTCTTCTATCTTAAAAGAAATGAAAGAAGTCTATAATAATAAATTTGGCAAAGTTCCTGAAGTTAAGGTAATACATGCTGGACTTGAGTGTGGAATACTTGGAGCTACATACCCTAATTGGGATATGATTTCATTTGGTCCAACAATTCGTAATCCCCATTCACCAGATGAAATGGTAAATATTGAATCTGTGCAACTATTTTGGGATTTCCTAGTGGAGACCTTGAAAAATGCTCCAAAAAAATAATATTAAGTTCAGCAAAGGTAGCGAACTATTAATAAAAATCTTTTGTAGTTAATTTGTTTTGAGATATCAAATAAATTTCTACTTTTGCACTCCCTAAAGAAAATTATAAGGCGATGACAAAAAGAACATTTCAACCATCGGTAAGAAAGAGAAAAAATAAACACGGGTTCCGTGAAAGGATGGCAACAGTTAATGGCCGTAAAGTGCTTAAAAGAAGAAGGTCAAAAGGAAGAAAAAGACTCTCTGTTTCTGATAAAATGCGCTAGTTAAGTTAGCGGTTAAATAAATAATAATATTTGGGAGGTATGCTAGCATATCTCCCTTTTTAGTTTATAAGAGTTATTCTATTCCCAGTTCCATCGTTCCTCTGAAATTAGATTTTTGTAATCAAAAGTGTGAGTTAAAAATAATTTCCACTTCAATCTCACCTTTTTTGAAACCTTTCAAATTAACAATACGATGGAATTTTCAGATATCAGTTCGGCAAAAAGTAATAAATTCGCAGGGCATTAAAAAATCAATTTGATGGAGGCTTTGCTCAGATTTTTATTTGTAGTTGTTATAATATACTATGGCTTTAAGCTATTTTTTAGATATGTTGTACCATGGATTATCACAAGGTTTATGAAAAATCAACAGAATAAATTCAGTCAAATGAATGGATTTCCAAAGACCGACTATAATGAAAAGACAGAAGGGGACGTAAGTATTAAATCAAAGCAGACAAAAAAATCACAAGAAGATACAGACTTTGGCGAGTATGTTGATTTTGAAGATGTTGACAATGAATAATTATAATACCAACAACTATATTTGTAAACAGTTTGATGATGGATAAAAGGAAAATCAAAAAAAGTGCTATTGCATACTTTACCGCCATTATAGCATTTTTAATTATAACTCTCATGTATTTCTCACCATTATTGGAGGGGAAAAAACTAAAGCAACATGATATTGCAATGTTCAAGGGTATGTCGAAAGAAATTGTCGACCATCGTGAAGCTAAAGGAGAAGAAGCTCTTTGGACCAATTCAATGTTCGGAGGTATGCCTGCATGGCAAATTTCAGTTCAATATTCTGGAAATTTAATTTCACATGTTGACAAAATCATAACACTTTGGTTACCTTATCCTGCTAATTATGTGTTCCTTTATTTTCTTGGCTTTTTTGTTTTATTACTTGCGCTTAAAATTGATCCTTGGGTGGGTCTTGTCGGGGCAATTGCTTTTGCTCTGTCATCTTATTTCTTTATAATTCTCGGCGCTGGTCATACGTCAAAAGCACATGCAATAGGATATATGGCACCTGTATTGGCGGGAATAATACTGGCCTTTAGAGGAAAATACTGGCAAGGAGCGCTATTGACTGCTGTGACTCTTGCACTAGAAATAAAATCTGGGCATCTTCAGATAACTTATTATTTATTGATAATTGTTATTGTTTATGGAATCTTTAAATTAATTGAAGCCATAACTCAAAAACAGATGGTTCATTTTTTAAAAGCAACCGGAATACTTTTGGTTGCAGCAATATTAGCAATTTCCACATATACGACAAATTTATGGGCAACATATGACTATGGAAAAGACACAATGCGTGGCACACCAGAATTAACCAAAAATGCAGCTAACAAATCTAGTGGCCTCGATAGAGATTACATTACAGCATGGAGCTATGGAGTTGGCGAAACATGGTCGTTTATGATGCCAAACGTGAAAGGCGGCGCATCAGGATTACTCGGAAATGTAGATGCTATTAAAGAAGCTGACCCTGCATACAGAAATGCCATTGCACAGCAAAGTAATGCTTATTGGGGCGATCAACCAGGGACCTCAGGTCCGGTTTATGTAGGCGTTATTGTTATGTTTTTATTTATTCTGGGTTTATTCATTGTTAATAATAGGTTAAAATGGGTGTTACTTATAGTTACTGTTCTGTCAATCCTTCTTGCCTGGGGAAGGAACTGGATGCCTTTTACTGATTTCTTTATTGATTATATCCCAGGCTATAATAAATTCAGGGCAGTCTCTATGATACTGGTAATTGCTGAACTAGCAATTCCAATACTTGCATTCTTAGCATTGGGAAAGTTGGTGTCAGATCCTGCTATTCTTAAAACAAAAAAGAACTCATTGTATTATTCATTTGGGTTCACAGGTGGAATAGTTCTACTATTTTATATCGCTCCTTCTGTATTTTTTGATTTTTTAAATACTAGCGAAAAAGCACAATTTGCTGAACTAATGAAAGGTAATAACGCTGCGCAGGTAAATATTTACCTCACAAGTCTCGAAAATGTAAGGATCGCTATTTTCAAAGCTGAGGCAATGCGTAGTCTAATTTTTGTCACACTTGCTGCTTTACTTGTGTTTCTTTACTCCTTAAATAAAATTAAAAGAAGCTGGTTGATAGCAGGATTAGGCGTATTGATTATAATCGATATGGTTTCTGTAAACCGCAGATATTTAAACAACGATAATTTTATCAGAGCAAAACAATTTGATGTTCCGTTTACTGCGAGTGCTGCTGATAATTACATACTTAACGATCACAATCCAGATTTTAGAGTACTTGATTTATCTAGTAGTACTTTTAATGATGCTAGTTGCTCCTATTTTCACAAGAGTATTGGTGGTTATCATGGAGCTAAATTGCAGCGATATCAGGATATAATAGAAGGATATATACAGGGAGAGATTCAGTCGATTGCCAGTGTGCTTACTAAAGGAGTTACTTTACAAATGATTGATAGCATGTTCACAAAGCAACAAGTACTTAATATGCTCAACACAAAATATGTTATTGTTAATCCTGAAGCGATGCCTTTATTAAATAAATCAGCATTTGGCAATGCATGGTTTGTGAATAATGTAGTTATGGTAAACAGCGCGGATGAGGAAATTAATGCGTTGGGCAAGAACAATTTACAGAATGCTGCTATTGTTGATACTAGATTTGCCTCTCAAATTGAAGGAAAGAACTTTATTAAGGATTCAACTTCTTCCATTGTTCTTAATTCCTACGCGCCAAACAACCTCATGTACAGCTATAAGTCTCCTACAGAGCAGCTTGTTGTGTTTTCTGAAATATATTACAGTAAAGGCTGGCATGCCTATGTTGATGGATACCATGTTCCGTATTTAAGGGCTAATTATGTTCTCAGAGCGTTAACAGTACCAGCGGGAGAACATGAAATTGAATTTAAATTCGAACCACGTATTTGGGTTGTTGGTGAACGCATATCGTTTGCCGGATCATTGTTATTGATATTATTATTAATAACAGGGATAGGGTTTGAAATAAAAAACTTAATAACAAAAAGGGAAAACAATAACGTATAACCTACTCTGATTGAAAAAAGTACTTATCATAACCTACTACTGGCCACCTAGTGGAGGTGGTGGTGTGCAGCGATGGGTTAAATTTGTTAAGTATTTAAGGAATTTCGGGTGGGAACCGATTGTTTTTACTCCTGAGAATCCTGAGATACCATCATTTGATGAATCACTATTAAATGAAATTCCTGAAAATGTAAAGGTTATTAAAAATAAGATTTGGGAACCTTATCATTACTATAAAAAGCTAACTGGAAGAAAGAAAACTGAAAATATTCAAACTGCTTTTCTCAGTGAGAAAAATTATTCATCCGGCGTTATAGAAAAACTTTCAATCTGGATTCGTGGTAACTTTTTTATTCCCGATGCACGGAAATTTTGGATAAAACCTTCTGTAAAGATATTAACTGAATATTTAAAGAAAAATCACATTGATGTTATAGTAACCACAGGCCCACCTCACAGTGCGCATATGATTGGATTACATCTGAAACAGAAAACCGGAATTCCCTGGTTAGCTGATTTTAGAGACCCTTGGACAAACATCGATTATTATAATGATCTTAAGTTAGGCAAACGCGCAGATAAAATTCATCATAGGCTAGAAAAATTAGTGCTGGAATACGCTGATACTGTTACAGTTATCAGCCCAGGTATGTCAAAGGAATTTAATCAGATTGTGCCAAAGGAATATGTAGTTATCCCAAATGGGTATGATACTGAGGATATTGAAAAGAATACTAAGGAGATAACAAAAAGCGAAAAGTTTAGTCTTGCACATATTGGTTCATTAACAAAAACACGTAATCCGGAAAACTTATGGGACGCTCTTAAGCAATTAGTAGATGAAAATAAAAATTTTGCTAAAGATCTTGAAATTCTCAATATAGGTAAAATAGATATTTCTGCAGTGGAGTCTCTTAATAAATTTGGTCTTAAAAATTTCCTTAAACAAGTTGATTATTTATCACATGACGAAGTTATCATTGAACAGAGACGAGCAATTCTACTTTTGTTACTTATAAATAATACACCAAATGCAAAGCTTATTCTTACTGGTAAAATCTTTGAGTATTTAGTCTCACTCACTCCTATAATATGTATTGGACCTACCGATGGTGATGCTGCAAATGTGATTAAAGAAACATCATGTGGCAGCACGTTTGGTTTCGATGAGGTTGACAATCTAAAGGATAACATACTTAAGCTCTATCAACAGTTTAACAAAGGGGAAATTACTACTACTAACTCAGCTATTAATAAATACGACAGAAAATATTTAACAGAGAAAATGTCTATGCTATTAAATGAGCTATACAAGGATAACTCTATAACCTGAGAACTTAAATATTCTTGTTATTAACTATCTTATTTTAATAATAAATATATACTTTTACATGATATAGTTAAATCATTGAATTAATCAATTGTATTAATAACTCAAAACCTAACCCAATGAAAAAACTGCTAATTTTATTTTGCATTTATGGTTTAATTCTCTTATTTGGTTCCTGTCGTAAGCAAGTTATTATAACTGAAGATCACATATGTGAAACATGTTATGATGGTATTCAAAATCAAAATGAAACAGGGATTGATTGTGGGGGGTTCTGCATGCCTTGCAATATTATAATTGACACAGTTTACGTATTTGATACTATAATAATAATCGATACTATAATAGTAATTGATACAGTTGTAGTAATAGACACAGTTGTTGTTATGGATACAATTGTATCGATGACAATGCAACCTGACCCGTTAAATGGTAAAGATGCCGTTATTCACAGCATTGATTTATTTACAGGTGGTGATTATGAATATTTTTGGGCTGCATCATGGACATGGAATGGTGGCAATGAAGGTGTTATGAGGGCATTATTAGAATTTGACATTTCACACATACCTCAAAATGCATCAATAATTGATGCCAGATTATCATTGTATGGCAAAAAAAGTGCACCTGATCAACATTCTACTTATAATATATATGGCACTTATAATTATTCCATGATTCAAAGAGTGACTTCTAATTGGAGTGAAAATAAAGTGAGTTGGGATAATCAACCAAATATTACTACACAGAATCAAGTTGAACTATATCCCTCTGCCATTCCCGATCAAAACTATCTCGATGTGGGGGTGAAACTAATTATTGAAGATATTCTGAATGATCCTGATAATGGGTTTGGTTTTATGATACGTTTGAATGAAGAATTTCCATATAGGATGATGGCATTTGCCACAAGTGATAACAATGATCCAACTTTGAGACCAAAATTAGAGATTATTTATAAAGTGAGAAAGATAAATTAATAAAATAATTCAATAGTGATGATTAAAAGCTCTAAATCTTAGTAATATTGGATACAAAATTATTGATGTCGTATTTCTCATCATTAAAAACCTTGTAAAGCTCCTTTAGCATAAGATCTTTTGTTTTTATTCCTCGCTTTTTTGCTATTTCCTCAACAAATATATTAACCGCTACCTTACCCTCAAGCACAACTTTTCCCGAAACATAATCAGTAAAAAAACCCTTTCCTATAAGAAGTCCGAGTGTGCGGTTACGACTTAGGTCGTTAAGAGCGGTAAGCGTGAAATCGCCAATACCACAATAATTGAACATCGTATCTTCCTCTCCTCCAAATTTAGAAATGATAGTTCTCATTTCTTTAACGGCCTTTGTAAGTATTAATGACCGGAGGTTAGGTGAATCGAAATGTGCATCGATAATGCCCACCATTATTGCATATATATTTTTGAGAATGCTTGCTAGTTCTACACCAGTTACGTCGGTTGAAAAATCTAGATGAATCGAGGTATTATAAAATACCGTTTCAAACAGTTTAAAATGTTTATCTCTTCTCGATGCAAGAGTAAAAGCAGTTGGCATATTATTTATAATCTCCCTTGCAAAGGAAGGACCCTTCATGCTAAAAATCTGGTTAGGAATAATCTTCGAAAGTGTCTGCGGTATTATTTTCTGACCATCCCCGAAACCTTTCGCGAGATTAACAATTAAAGCATCTTCACCAAAATATTGCTTGTTTTCTGAAATATATGAAACAACTACATTCGAAGGAATTCCGAGAAAAACAATATCAGAATCGCTGAGTACACTTTTGTCAAATGTCGCTTTGAGAGATTTATCCAGATCAATATTTGGGAAATATTTACGGTTTATATGATCATTGCTTATTGAATCAACAACATCCCGTTCGATCGACAGTAAAAAAACTTCGTATTTACCTTTCTGAGCAAGTACATTGCCCATGGCAGTTGAAATTGTACCACTACCTATAAAGCATATTTTTAAATTTCTGTCCATCTTTTTTCCTAATAAAAAAATACCACACTATACAATTATCATATTATGAAATAATAGTTACTATTTTTTTAATTGTGGTTTCAATCTTACTATTGATATCAGTTGAGATCTTAAAATAATAAACTGGTACCATAAATATTATTGTTATAATACTGCTTCTGAGTAATATGTCCACAATATAATTTCTTTGTTCCGGCAATAATAACGACACTCCATATGCAACAATAGCTATTAAATACACTAATACGGTTTTAAAGTTAAATGGTTGCAGTTTGTATTTACTGTAAAGAAATAAATACTTAATAATATTGTAAATAAATTTTGAAATCAAAGTTGCAATAGCTGCGCCAACAATTCCATATATTGGTATTAATATATAGTTGGAAACAATAAGAAGTATAGCAAAGATTATAAGGAAATATGTAAGGTATCTGTAATGCTTAGAGTTAACTATAATGTGTGGACTAATACTAAGCGCAATATCAAATAAGCTTGCGATACCAATAAATAGAATAACATATTTACCCGACAAATATTTATCAGTTATTATATGAAGAATATTGTCAATATTACCCCAGATGCCTA
Source organism: Bacteroidota bacterium (assembly GCA_002686705.1). Next base: position 4,275 of record NYYH01000001.1, on the reverse strand, counting down.
TAAATAGGAGTAAACCAATAACGCTAAGGCTGATACTACTTTTTTTGTAAATCTGGTTAATAACATTAATATCATTTTCTCGCCATGCATCAGCAATAACCACAGAGCTAATTTTACCCATCGTACGTAGCGGTACGAGTATTAATGCACCAAAGAAGAATGTAATCGTATAAACCCCGAGGCTACTAAGTCCAAGAATTCGTTCAACCATTATAGTGTCTATTGTCATTACCAGAACAGCGGAAAAACTTGCCAGGATTCCAAAAACCCCAACGTTCATCATTTCATATGACAATTTCCTGTCTACAAAGCTTAAATCAATGTTTAGAAAAAGTTGTTTGTTGTAAATCAATGAAAGGAATAGAAGTATTGTAGGAGATATAAGTGCAATCGTATATAGGATTACCGCTTGATGAAAATCAATGATGTTGACGAAAAAGAGGACAATTAAGATAAGTATTAAGATTCTCTGAATGACTTCTTTATAAATAATGCCTTTTACAGCATTGTAGAGGACACGATAATATGTATCAAAGACATTGAAAAGTAGTGTAAATATTATCAAAGGAACTATGTAGTAGAAGTAATGAGCAAATAAATCTGCTCCCTCATTATCAGTGTCAAGTATTGAAGACTTAAGAAGAACAAAGGCTGCAACCGAAATTATAAGACCAACTGTTGAAACAAGTAATGCAAGCCCCAGATATCCATGGTGCTTACGTTCATAATTTCTGAAATAAGGGAAAAGCTTAATTGTCACGGTGTTTATACCAAGTCCTGCAAACTGTGCAAACAATAAAGAATATGAGACCAATATTCTCAACAAGCCAATTTCTTCGGTTGTAAATATTTGAGGATAAAGAAGGCCGGTAGTAATAAACCCAAGCACAACACCCACATATGAATATATGGTTCCAGATATCGATTGTTTTTTTATTATACCCAAAGTTACATTGTATAAAATAAGTGCATAAAACTATACTTTTTCGAATAAAGCAAAAAGCCAGTAAGGTTTTTTTGGAGAAGCGATTATATTCAATAAATCAAAACCCAATGAGAGTAAATTGAATTTATATGGATTTTCAAAAGTGAATTCACATGATGGACAAGTTGTTTTGCGCTTTTCCTTTGGCATCCAATAATATGGAATCCATGATTTTGGAGGTGCAAATTTGGTTTTTAGTTTCAATATATTTCTGTTATAATACCTAACCCTCTTGCCAAAAGTAAATGTATTTATTAGTTTGTATTCCGGAAAAAAATCTGTTAATTTTTTTATATCAAAACTTCTTAAATGATTGGGGCTATTATATAAATAACCACATTCAGGGCATACTATTGAAAGCTTGTCAGGATTTTCGCTATTAGGCACAGTTATTAAGATGTATTTTTTTGATAACCGTTTAAACTCAGAAATAGTACCTTTTAATATGTCACTTGGCAAATGTTCCAGTAGCTCACTTGAAAAAACTATATCGAAAGAAGAATCTTCAAGAGGAATTGAATCCGCATCGGCTTTTATTTTTTTTGTATTGACATATTTAAGAGCCTTTTCGCTTCTGTCTACAGCAACAATATCAAACTTTTTATTAAGAATATTAGTTATAACGCCATTTCCACAACCAATATCAACAATAGAAGAAACGTCATCTGGTATTGATTCTAAAATTTTCCCGATTTTTCCAATAAAGTGTTCTTCTTTCAGACTTTCCCAATCATATTTCTCATAAATATTTTTGTTGTCCATTGTATTATTGATTATCTGTATGCAATTTATAAACTTTCAAAGATATGCCATTATCAATTATCTTAGTAAGGTGTTCAAAACAAATCAGGTAATGTGACTGGAAGTTTATGAATAAAATGAGTTCGTATTAGATTTGAAAAGGCATTATTAATCCCTTGTTGTTGAGATGTAAATGATTAAATAGCAATGTGCTAATATGCACAATTCGCCTTTGGATTTGGAAAATGAAAGAAGAATAAGGTTATTGTTTCAATATAGAATTATTGTATTAAGTTATTATATTTAAAATAGATGCCTAATAGTTACTGGTTTTGATATGAGATTAAAATAATTTATTTCGTGTGTTTCTTCTGTTGATAAATAGCTATCATATTTGTATAAAAATATTGATATAGAATAAGTAGGTTTAAAGTGAATTATACATTTCAAGAAATGGAATAGCACTTTCATCCCAATTGTATTTATCAAGCACTGACTTTCTTCCGTTTCTTCCAAAGGTGTTTAATAATCCAGATTTAATAATTGATTGTGCACTCTTCGAAAAAGATTCAGGGCTATCATATTTATATACAATTCCGCAATTAGTTTCGTTTACAACACGTTCCAGTGACATGCAATCACTAACCATTACTGGTTTTTGAAAATACATATACTGAAAAAGTTTGTTGGGCGATGAGTTATCAGTTTGTTCGGATTTAAGATGTGGAATTAAAGCAATATCCGATTTACTTAATAATTCCATCGTCTCATCAAATGACTTTTGTCCATAAAATCGTATGTAGTTGTTAAGGTCATAATTATCCACCATTTCCTTTAGAGTACTAACATATTTTCCACTACCAACAACCCATAATTCAATTTTTTTATTTTGCTTTACGAGTTGTTTTAATCCCTTAATAACTACCTGGAGGCCACGGTGTTTGTTGATGCCACCTGCATAATATAGAATTGTGTTTTCATTGGTTTTTTGTGACTCGATTTCAAATTTATTATCTAAATTAAAAGTGTTACTTAAAACTATTGCTTTGTCTTTGGATAGTCCAAACTCACACAAGCGATTCTTCATTTCCTCAACAACGGTTATTACATAATCAGCAAGCAAAGTATATTTCTCTTCATACTTTCTCCATTGTTTATTTGTTGACAGAATCTTCCCAAGAAATGTATTCGCATGCTCCGATGTTTCAAGCAATGATGGCCAGTTTTCATGTAGATCAAGGACAAATGGGATGTTGTGCTTTTTGGCAAACTCATAACCAATCTTAGCCAGGGGTAGATCATGAATATGTATCGCATCGAATTCGAGAGTTTCTGATAAGCTATCTAAAAAAGATTTCCAAAAATTGAAATAGAATGGAAATTTTAGAATCCCAACACTCGACTTATATATGAATTTTGAGATGGGTTTTCTGTATATATTGGTTGATCCTGATTTTTCACAGGTAGGCCTATTTTGTAAAGTGTAACACGCAAGAATTATTTCGTGCCCTGCCTTTGTTAACGAATTAATTTCATTCTCGACTCTTGGGTCTGGTGGAAATTCATGATCGAGAACCATTAATATTTTCATATGATCTACAATTATTTAAATTTGAATCCTTGATTTCTGTTTGTGAATTTTGTTTGTCACATCAAGGGATCAAGTTTTCTATAGTTTGATAAATTGCTAGCAAAATTAAAGAAAATGAAGAGAGATATAACTTTTGCATTAATCCATGAAGGTATTTAATAAACAGCATGATTATAATCTCGATTTTGTTTTTACTATATTTGTAATAATTATTTGAACCTAATATTTAATCTAAAGCCTAAGTTATGAAAAAGTTATATGTTGCACTAAATCTGATTTTGATTTGTAATTTAAGCTATAGTCAAGTATCCATATTTGATAGCTTGCAGTTGTATTATCCGTTTAATGAAATATATAGTATGTACGTCCCTGATGAAAGTGGGAACGCAAACCGTGGTATTGCTAATAATGTTTTACCAACTTATGACAGGTTTGGACATCAAGATAAGGCACTTTATTTTAGTGGGAATAGCTATGTAAATTTTGAAGCAGATCAATTTAAATTCGATGAGTATACATACTCTTGTTGGGTTAAAATTGATGATCAGCCCAGTTTTGGTACTGCTGACTTTGTTATTGATATTGGGTCTTATAATGGTGTAGATCAATTTATTGCGTACACTAATAATTATGCTAATAATAGTTTAGATGGTTTTCATGTGATGGGCTATAATAAGGATGGTTCTGCTTCCTGGTTAAGTCAATACGGTTTTATTGAAACAGATATGTGGATGTTTGTGGTTTACACTCGTGATAGTAGTTTTATGAAGTTATATTTAGATGCAGTTGTTATTGATTCTGTAGATGTTCAGGGATTATCTCCAAATTATGGTGAAAACGTTAAGGGATATGTAGGTTGTAGTGTATGTCTTCAAACAAACTTGAACTTTTAGGGTCAAAAATTAAGAGAGTGTTAATACAAAACTAATTGTTTTTTTTGATATTGTTTTTTTCTTTC
>NYYH01000102.1 GCA_002686705.1 Bacteroidota bacterium | reverse complement strand
TTATCAGATAATTCAATAGATGAATGAAAAAATTTTGTGTATAGGAGAATGAAAGTCCTTCCTCTTGAAAAACTTGTTAGTGAAAAATCTACCAAAAAACAGATAAGAGAGTTTCTTGAATCGTTGGGAAAATGGAAGAACATCAATAGCGGATACACATTCTTTTACAAGTGTTTGCGTGGAGCAAAAAACGATGAAGGCATTTTAGACAAATTGATTGAGTTTCTTGGTATTGATACAGATGAGTTCCAGAAAGCGATTGATGAAACCAAATCAATTATACAAGCAGATGAAGAACAGAAGAGAAACGAGGATGAACAAAAAGCAAGAATGATTTTGTATAAAGAAGGAAAAAGGTTCTTGCCACATACAGAATTGATTTATAAGAGTTTGGGTGGTGGAATGGGTTGGGCTTATGGATTTGGTGCTTTTAGGAGAAGAACATTAGAAGAAGGATTGGATAAAAAAATACAAAAAATCTTATCAAAAACTGAAGAAACATTAACTGAAGAATTTATTTTATACATAAAGAAATCTGAAGAAATTGATGTATTGAAGGAGATTGGAAAAGAGATTAAGAAACATTACTTGGAAAATGCAGACAATCACCTTGTAGAAATATTGGGATACTTTGTTTATCCAACATTTGATAGCACAAGTTCCTACAAAAATTATACTGGGCGGATAGAATACGATGAGTCAGGTTTAATTTGTTATATAGGGAATAAGGCAAAATTAAGAGTACAGCATGTTTCTGAATGGGAGGATTGGAACGAAAAAACAGAAGAAAACGAAAGAATAAGAAATAAATTTCGTGGATTTAATGGAGATGAATAAATGAAAATTGAGCGTGAGTTGATGAATGAACTGAAAGATGTTCTTCGTGGATACATTTATGATGATAATGCTGAGAAACTTATTTTCGGTGATGGAACGAAAACAGAACCAAAATACAAAATCTTCATTCCCAAAAAAGATTGGGATAAAATAAAGAAAAAATATGAGACAAAGGAAAGAGACGAAAGAGGATGGACGAACAAATACATCAAACTAGCTCTCAGCGATTTGATTGATGAATACAAAATACCACCACCATTTCCAAAAATCTCATTAGAAGAAGCAAAGAAAAGTTTTATACAATTAGCACACGACCCAGAAATGTTCTCTCATCTAACCAAGAGACATAGACAACTCAAAGATGAAAGGAGAATAAAAAAGGGAAAGACATATTCATTAGAACTCATAAGAAGATCAAAAGTTTATTATCGGTTTTCTTCCAAGTATCCAGTTTCAGACAAAGATGGTGAAAGTTATTACATCCATCAATCAGAAGATGGAATGAAAGCATCAAATTACTTTCATCAAGCAATAAGATTGGAAGTATCATCGAAGAACACTGTCTCGCCCATTGAGGGTTGGATGAATCCTAAAATGAGAAAACGAGCACTCCAATTATTTTGGAGATTGACGAACACTCTTGGTTATGTTGATACATCAAAGATGAACTCTGCATTACGAACAAACTATTACATAGCATCTCAATTTAGACCCAGTTCTGCTAAATGTCTCTATCGCCTTTTTGATGCAAAGAATGTTCTTGACCCTTCGTCTGGTTGGGGTGACCGACTTGCTAGTTTTCTTGCAACTCCACAAACAGAAAATTATTTAGGATTTGACCCGAACATTTCTTTACACGAAAAATATGATGAACAGGTGAGGCTGTACGGAAAGGCATTAGAACCTCTTTATGGAATAAAGAAGAGAGTGAAAATCCATAAATCTGGAAGTGAAGTTTTTGATTACAAGAATGAAAAAGGAAAATATGATTTAGTTTTCACTTCACCTCCTTATTTTGATACAGAGAAATATTCAGAAGACGAAGGACAATCTTGGAGACTTTACAAAACTTCTGATGCTTGGTTGGGTGATTTTCTTTTTCGTATGTTAGAGAAAACTTGGAATTGTCTGAAAGATGGTGGTGTAATGGCAATGAACATCACAAATCAAAATAAAGGAGGAAAAGAAAATAACATTACGGATCCGATGAATGATTTTATTTCATCTCTGCCAGGTGCGAACTGGATTGGATGTTTGGGAATGAGGATTTCTGTTCGTCCATCGTTAATGCCCCAAGTGCCAAAAGATGCCGTTATGATAGAACCAATTTGGATTTGGGGAAAGAATACTGGCGAAAAAACTTTGGAAGATTTTATTATTGCCAAGAAAAAGTTTTTATTTGGATACACAGATAAAGATAAGTATGAACTTGATTAGATTTTTTTATTCTTTATGATAATTACACTTTCTGGGCAAATGGAATTGCCTTCCATTTTTATAACCAGATAAAAAAAAGGAAATATGGCACTCAGTCAAAGACAGAAAATTTCTGCAATCAATAAAGCACTCTCATCACAAATGACTCTCGAACAAGCAATTGTTGAATTGAGTTCGGGTGGTATGGGAAAAGTTACAGGTGCAAAAGGAGAGAAATTAGACATTACTGATGACGATTTGAGTTTGATGCTCAAAAATATGGGTTGGGTGAAATCACTAAAAGTTTCTTCTGCGAAAGGTAAAATCAAAGTTTCTCCAAGAGATAAGAAAACTTACGACAATTATAAGAACCTCAAAAAAGCAGCAAGAAAAGCACTTCCAGCATCAAGTGGTTCAATCAATCCAAATAACTTGACGGCACTGAAAAAAGTTCTGGAAGCACAAAACCCAAAAACGAAGAAGAAGTAATAAGGTGCCGATTGGCATTCTATTCGTTTCTTGGTTCCTTGTTATAAGGTGTGCTACGATGGTCACGCAAAGACACTTTGTGTCTTTCGTTGTGTTGGGAGGTAATCGGGATTAGTCACCCCACAAAACGATTACCTCCTACCTCCCCACAACCCCTTGAAAAACCTACCATCTATGTGATAGAAGGGGTGTTGGATTCTTCTATTTCTTCTCCTCTTTCTTTCATCCTCATTATCAATCCATCATAGAGTATTTCAGTCATTACCTCATTCCTATCGTTTCCTGTCTCATCCATTTCGTTGTTTAGAAGGTTATAAACATCTTTTGGAATTACTGCCTCAAAACAGATTTCAGTTTCTTCGTCATAATACATTTCCGGCACAGGCACGAATTCATCTGCATACATTTTACATATTCCTTATTCATAAATGACTACTGGTGAAGTCATTTGAGTGTTTCCAATATTGATTTCTTACTTCCTGCCCACCTGCTGAATGTCTTGGAAGACATTTTGAGATGAGAGAGAACATTTTTCAGTTTCCATCCATTTTGGATAAGTTTGGTTGCTTGCCGTATTTTTTGAGTTCTCAAATCTCTCCGTATGGGAATGTAAGGGGTGTGTCTAAGTAATGCATCATACCGAACTCTACATTCTTTCAGTGCTCCAGAAACAGATTTGCCGTTTTGTATCATTGCAAATGCTTGTTTTGCTTTGTTTCTTGTAATCCTTTTATCAAATGGATTGCCGGGCGGAATGTGATACTGACGAATCAGAGTTTGATTTCCATTTTTTGTTTCACTCTTTGCAATTCTTAAAATCGGTTCATCAAGTCTTATTGCCTTCGATGGGAGGTAATGTAGGTTGCCGTAGATGAACTCCAAATCAAAAATCATTTCATCCTGTGATGGAATTGAACTATCAAATATTTCCCAACTTGCCCAATCAGTTCCAAATATTTTCTGGTTATGAATAAAATCTGTAAAAGAAAGATTTATTGGTTTTTCATATTCTCCAAAAACAGGATGCCATTTCATCAAATTACAANATTCTCTTCTTATGTCTTGGTAAGCAATCATTGAATTTGTTTCCTGTCTAATTTTATTTGTATCCCTGTTTCTTTTAGAATGGCATTTGTAATTTTTTCTTCTTCTATTTTATTTTTGATAATTATTCCATCGTGCATCAAGGCAATGATTGGAACATTNTGTTTTTGAATTTCTNTAATCATTATTTCTAAAAGTTCTCTTTCTTTGTGGTTGAGAATAAATGAAATCTTTGAACTTCGTTTCATACCAGGCGGACAGTTCTGTATGTAGGGAGAATGATTGAGAATTATTTTTTTACATTCATCCATTTCTGTATTGATTGAAAGAACCAACTTATTCTTGATGAACTTTTCACAAGACGCATCCCCAAGTATGTCTTGAAGAGCATAATCTTTGTTTTCTTCCGTTTCCTTGTCGGGATAAACACCGCATTTCATAGGAGCATCATACCCAAGTGCATTTATTGCTCGTTTCACTCTATCTACATTAGAACCAATTTCCTTTGAGATTTTCTGTCTTATTATTTTTCTCTCTCTCAAATATTTATTGAGAGTTGGAGTTTTGATTTTACTATCAACTTTTTTAGAGAGATAAACGAGAAGAGTTGGGTGGCATGCCTCAAAATCATAATCCCAAGTTTTAGGAATGATGTAGGGAAGCATTCTTCTTGGCATCAGTTGAAATGAATAAAAGGTTTTACCCCACAATCTACCTGTTGTGTATTCTTCATATTCTTGTGGAAGAAATCCTCTATTCAGTTCGGCGATTGCGTAAGTATTCCATAACCTATCCAAATCTTCTTTCTCCAATCCAAATAGTTTTATTTGTTTTGTGTCGTATCTATTCCCTGCAATCTTTTTTGTAATAATACATTTCCCATATGTCTCAATCATTTTTTTTGTATCAACCATTATCCATTTTGGTATTTGCACTTCCGATTTTCTTTTTTCTCCATCCTTTCTCAAATCTAAAATGGCTGTTTCTGTAAGGTCTGGTAATATTTTATGTTTCTCACTTACAGAAAACTCTTGTCTGAATTGGTGGAGTGCTTGTTGAGTTTCATTTGTGAGTTTCCATCCTTTGGTTGTGTGACCTTTCAGTGGGTCAGAAGGTGATGGAACATAACTGGCAATTGTTGCATCAATTACAAAAATCTTTTTCCTCTGCACCCAATCAAGAAACTTCAGTGCGAGAGGTTTTCCCATTACACCAGAAATCCATTTACCATCGTTATTTTTTCCTCCATACAAATATGAATAATGAATTGAGAACCAACCCCACGAACCAAGTGTTTTGTGCTTACTCATATTAGAACTGGCTTTGATTATTATTTTGAGTGCCTCTTTTCTCATTCGTAAGAAGTGCTTTTTTACCGAACCATCCTTGTTTTTGTCTTCGTCCTGGGGCATCAAACCATTATGAAAATCCCATAGTGGTTTATCTGCCAACTCAAAAACCTTCTCTGTTTCCATAAGGTATTTTCTTGGTTTATCTTCCTTGTCTAGAGCGCTAGACCACACGTACAGGGAAGTAATTATCATCCATTACCATCTACTACCATATTATCTTATGAAAAATATTACAGGTGAAAAACCTACCCGCTATGTGAAGATAGAAATAATAATAAGATAATCACAGACAAAGACATTCACTCTCCTACAAGTTACGCGCCGATCCACACCACTCCAACGCCATCGAAGTCAAAATACATCGTATTTCTGGGCTACTAAATAAAAGCGTTACATCGGAATAACACTAATTATAATAAAAAGGAGATTTATGAATACCGATAAGACAACAATATCAAAAAAACGAATTGTTCCTATGAAAGTTAGGAAAGAGGTTTCCTACACCACAGAAGCAACAATATGGATTTCTTCGGAACTCTACAACGACTATCTTATTGAATTGGCAAACAGAAATAATCTGGATGGTAATAACGAAATACAAGATTTTATTGAAAATGAAACAATTCCGTGGGGTGAATCAATCAATCCGAAGGATTGCAATAAAGTTTATTCATCTGTCATACCAGATTACGACAAAAATATAGAAGATTTTCGTTATTCTGAAAATGTCTCATTCAATAGTATTCTCTCAAATGGCTATTATGAGTGTTTAGGCATAAACGAAGTTGAGTTGGATGAAGGATTTATTGAGAAAAAAGAGGGTGGAGTTATTGCAACCCGCTGGAGGGAAAGTAAGAGAAACAATATTTTTCTTGGTTAGACGATTCGGGCATTCAGTTTATTTTTTCTCTTTCTCTTTCAGTTTCTGAATGCCCGTTTGTAACAAAAAGCGTTAAATCGGAATAACACTAACTCAAATCTACATTATGAAGTTTGACTATGAAATAAACAAAATACACAAGGAAACTGCTGTGTGTTTTATACAGAAGTATCATTACTCTCCAATGATGCCAAGACACAACATCCATCCTCTTGGTTATTTCCTCGATGGTAAGTTGAAAGGGGTTCTCACTCTTGGATGGGGAACACAACCAGAAGGAACGATAAACAAAATGTTCTCTGGATTGAAAACAAATCATTATTATGAGATTGGGAAAATGTGTTTGTCTCCCGAACTCAATAAAACTGATGCTGGAAGTCAGATGCTTTCTGCAACAATCCGATGGATGAAACGAAACACAAATTGTTTGTTCCTCTACACACTAGCTGATGGAATGATGGGAAAGTGTGGGTATGTTTATCAAGCATCAAATTTTTATTATGGAGGTAATTACTCAACACAAGTTTATCAGTTGTCTAATGGTATAAAAATCCATCCTCAATCAAAAGAAGCACGAAAACTGATTGAGAAAAATGAAANTCAGGATAATAAAGACAAACGATTTGGAGAATTTGTAAAAAGGTTTCGTTTATCTTATGAGTTTATGGAAGAGAATGGCATTCGTAAGATTGGTGGAAATATGTTTCGNTACATTTATCCANTAAACAAGAAAGCGAAGAGNTTGATGAAATTGAGTTCCAATCTTATTTGGAATAAAACCAATTATCCAAAAGATAAAGATTTAGTATGGAGAGATGAAACAGATAATAAAAATAAAACCTTGATTGAAAGACCTGTATTTTCATTTGAGAATGCAAATCATAAAATCAGTGGAGCATCTTTAGAAAGTTTTTTTATCTGAATGTCCGTTTCTAACATTTAGAAATATTGGATAAGTAAAAACCTACCCTCTATGTGATGAACTATCATCACCCTTGAAGAAGAAGAAGAAGACATATTCACAAGAAAATCGGGCTAATAAATAGAAGTGTTACTCGGAACAACAACACTTATTATGAAAGGAACATTATGTCCGATGTTACAACTGAACAAACAAAAACCCAAAAGATGGTTCCACTAAAAATCACTCGTTGTTACGACATCGTAACGCAAGAACAGGTATGGGTGACATCTGAAACCTATACGAAGTTTCTTGAAGAACAAAGAGATGGTGGTGGAGACATACACGATACGATAATAGAAAAAATTACTGATGATGTGAAAGAAGAAGATTTTGTCTTTGCATATGGTGAAGAACCAATTGATACAAAGATAGAAGAAAACATTTTTCACACTCTAGTAGATAGCAAATATTCTGATACTGATGTGGTAATGGATGAAGACGGAAAACTCTGTTATTTGTATCAGTGGAAACGATACGAAGATGAAAACTGGGAACTTGATGAAAGGTTCGTGCAAAAGATAGCACAAGCGTTATCGTAACAAATCATAATTTTTTTGATAGTTGGTTGGGTTTTGGTTCTCCAATTTCCTTTCCCAATCTTCTATCATTTTACAAACGAATGTCCGTTTCTAACATTTTCGGACATTCGTTTCCTTCCTTCCTTCCCTGCTATCCCACTAATACCAACAAATAAGAAATAGAGAACATATTGTTCTTGTCTTCTATGTCCGTTTTTTTTCGTATTCCACAAAAAAAGACATAAATTATGTGGTATTTTTTTTGATTTTCCAGTATAATATTGTGAAATCTAAATGAGAAAAGAAGGAAGAATTATGAGTATTATGAGACCAATTTGGAAATGTAGTGCTAATATTACTTCTGTAGAAGAATGGCAGGAAATTTTTGATAATGTTGATGAAGAGGTAGAGGAAATCCAGATACACAAAATAAATTTCAAATTAGCAGATACATTCAATGCCGAAACTCAAAAGATTTGCCGGAAGATTTATAAAAGTTATGCGAAACTTATTGTGAATGATAGATTCAAAAAAAATAAAATGGATAAAATTGCAGAGTGGCTTAAAACTATTGAGCAACGAGCACGAATAGGACACTCTCATAATCAATCAGATGATAAAGAGGAGAAATAATGGAAAATGAAAAATTTACTTCACAAGAAAAACTTTGTGATGAACTTTTTGCGAGTTTGTATCAAAGGATGCAAGTAATGATTGATGATTTCGTTGATGACCACATTCGTGATTATGAAGGTGATGACCGTGATGATTATGAAAAGATGATTGATGGGTTTAGGGAAAACATTGAACCAGACATAGTGATAAGAGGAATACAAGAAAAATACCAATCGCTATTAGAATTTACATACCGACAGATTTACAAAAAAATGTTTCAGAGTATGAAAGATGATGGATTGAATAAAATTGATAGTGGAGTTCTTATGAAGAGATTTGATGAAATTATGAAAGAAGACGATTTTTCAGATTTCCAAATTGATGAAATGTGTGGAAAGGATTTGAGAGAAATAAGAGATGAGTTGTGGTCTGGTGATGATGTAAGTGAAAAATACCCACGACTTCACGGAAAAGGAGCATTCACCAATCTAAACTAAAAGAAAAGGAGAAATAATGGCAAATGAAAATAGAGCACAGAATTTTATAGCAAGTAAGGTGATGCAGATTTTTGCAAGAACATTAGACACCACC